>CAOJXM010000011.1 GCA_948465625.1 uncultured Clostridium sp.
CGTTGCCTTCATTCTTATCAGCGTTGCCTTCATTCTTATCAGCGTTGCCTTCATTTTTATCAGTGTTGCCTTCATTCTTATCAGCGTTGCCTTCATTTTTATCAGTGTTGCCTTCATTCTTATCTTGCTCTGAACTTTCTGCTTTTTGCTCTACAAATCGACTACTTGCATCAGCAAAAAGTTCTTCACAAGCTGAAACTCTGTCTTCTTCTTTAGGATATCCATAGGATGTTGTCATAGTTTCTAAATATCTTATAGTCCACCATTCATCATTTTCTTTTACTATTGTAATTCCTATAATCTCATATAAATCTACTTTTTTTCTCGTATAATTTCCATCAACCTTTACTGTACATGAAGCAGTATCAGTACTACTATATCCTATCCATTCATTTCCTTCCTTATCTGTATATTTATAATCTATCAGTTTTAATGGATGAGCTCTATTAGAATTTGTTCTCCTAATATCTGCTAATACATCCTCTGGCTTTTTCCAATCATTTCCTACAACACCTACTTTTTCTTTA
This sequence comes from uncultured Clostridium sp., assembly GCA_948465625.1. Classification (GTDB taxonomy): domain Bacteria; phylum Bacillota; class Clostridia; order TANB77; family CAG-508; genus CAOJXM01. Next base: position 528 of record CAOJXM010000011.1, read on the forward strand.
GGTATACTTATTATTTGAGTTGTTAAACTTGAAGCATCTTTCACATTTAAAAATGATGCATCAAATGAACTACATACCGTATCATGAGCACTACATTGATAACTCATTGCATCCCAATTATTATCTGGTATTAAAAATTTTTGTATTATACCATTATCAATTTGAAGTATTGCATATTTCCCCGATTTATCTATTATTGTTGCAGTAGCTAATACTGTTGTTCGAAATAAAATTATTAACATTACACCAATTAATACAACTCTTTTTTTTCTCACTTTTGTTTCCTCCTACTTTCATTTGATTTATGATGACATTTTATAAATACGATTTATGAATGTCAATACTTTTTCCTAATTTAAGTTGTCAAAATGTTTCATAATCAGTAGCAAAAAATCCTTACACAACACTTATTGTTATGTAAGGATTTTTTATTTTATTTCTTATCTTTTTGCAATTCTGCAAATCGCTTAATTTTCATAGTAGTCGTCTTTTCAAACTCATCTTTTTTGATTTCTAAGTTCTTAATTGCTTTATACGAAGTCAACGTCTTATTTACTAACTTAATTTCTTCCCAGATAATCTTTTTAATTTGCTCTTCCTCTAAATCTTTTCCATGCTTTTCTTCTATTTTCTCATAATCTGGTATTACTTTTACCGAAATCACTAACTCTTTTGAACCACTTTCTTCTTTTCCGTATACCATACATTCTTTGATTTCTTCAATCTTTCCTAATAACAGTTCAATTTCCTCTGGATAAATGTTTTTACCATTTTGGGTTACAATTACATTCTTACTTCTTCCTGTAATGTATAGATAGCCATCATCATCCATATAACCAATGTCACCAGAATTAAACCAGCCCTCATGAATAACTTCTTTAGTTGCACCTTCATCTTCATAATAGCCTAACATTAAAGTTTTACTCTTAATCCAAACTTCCCCTTCTTTATTTTCATTTGGATTATGAATTTTAATATCTGCACAAATAACGGCTTTTCCTGCTGAACCTACTCTTGGGTCAAAATCAGGTGTAAGTGCTGCAATTGGAGAAGTTTCCGTTAAACCATATCCTTGTAAAAAGGAAATTCCAATATCTTGTACCCATCTTCCAATTTTTGCATCAATTGGTGCTGCAGCAGAAACAATAATTCTTAATTTTCCTCCCAAATTCTCATGTATTTCTGCAAATACTTTTCTTTTAATATCTACATTAACCGCTTTTAAAGCATTCGTAACATGTATCATAGAGTTAACTAATTTATCTTTTTTACTCTTTACAATATTTTCATTAATCTTCTTGTACAAATTTTCTACCAATAATGGAACTGCTAACATCGCAGTTGGGTTTGTTTCCTTTAAATTTGGTACAATGTGTCTTAATCCTTCACATACGGCAATAGAAGCTCCCACTGCCATAGGAATTAAAAATCCAATACTTGATTCGTAAGTATGATGTAATGGTAAGACAGAAAAAAATCTATCATTTTCATCTAACTTTACATAGGCCGAAACAGCATTTACATTCTCTGCTAAATTTCGGTTACAAATCATAACCCCTTTTGCAGCTGAAGTTGTACCAGATGTAAAAATTAATACTTTAAATTCGTCTGGATTGATTTCGATTTTGTCATAACTATCATCCCCAGATTCTACAATTCTCTTTCCTTGTTCGATTACATAATCTAACCCAACATCTTTTCCACTTATGGCATCTTCGCAGTTCATTTGAATAAAATATTCTACTTCCGGTAAGTTATCTTTTACCTTTTTTATAACATCTTTCTTCTTTGTAGAAAATATAACTGCACTTGCTTTTGCTCTTTTTATTACATTTTCTATTTCATTAGCGGGCAACTCTTTATCTACTGGAACAGCAATTCCTGCTCCACATAGCATCGTCATATAAGATACATACCAATGATACGTATTTTCTCCAATAATAACAATACGTTTTCCTTTTAAATTTAAGATTTTATTTAACCCAGTTCCAAAGTTAACCACATCTTCTCCAAACTTACGATAAGTAATTTGGGTAAATGGTTCTTTTGCTTTAAACCTTTCTAATATAAAGGGAAGATTGGCAAATTCCTTGGTTGACTTTTGAAAAATTTCTTTTATCGTTGTATAATTAGTTGCCTCATAATTTTTGTAATCCTTTTTGCTTTTCATGGCTTCCTTAGCTTTTTCATAATCTACGTTTACTTCCTCAATTTCAGAAACTTCTTTCATTTTAAACTTTGGAAATTTAAAATCTGGTACTTTAAAATCTAATATTCTCATTTTCTTTCTCCCTCATTAAAATATTTTTTCAAAACTATCTTTTTGTATTTCGTCTGGAACCTCGATTGGGTATTTTCCAGTAAAACATCCTTCACAAAAGCCTTTTGCATTCGATGCTTTTGCAATTTCTCTTAAGTTTTCTAAACTCAAATATTCTAACGAGTCTGCTCCAATTTCTTGCCTAATTTCTTCTACCGTTTTGTTCACTCCAATCAATTCATCTTTTTTTGCAACATCTGTACCAAAGTAACAAATTCCTACAAATAGTGGAGAAGCAATTCTTAAATGAATCTCTTTTGCTCCTGCTCGTCTTAAAATTTTGATTAGTCGAGTAATCGTGGTTCCTCTTACAATGGAATCATCAATTAATACAATTCTTTTTCCTGCTACTGTTGTTTTAATTGGATTTAATTTTAATAATACTTGTTTTTTTCTCGTATCTTGAGTTGATTGAATAAACGTTCTACCTATGTATTTACTTTTTACAAAGGCTAACCCATATGGTATTTTAGATTCTTTGGAATAGCCTAATGCTGCATCTAATCCGGAATCAGGTACCCCTGCCACAAAGTCTGCCTCTACTGGTGCTTGTTTGGCTAAATACATACCTGCTTGTTCTCTAAATAGATGTACATTTAAGCCATCTACTGTGGAATCCGGTCTTGCAAAATACACATATTCAAAAATACATAGACCATCTTTTTGTCCATTTTTGCAATCATAAGATTTTAGCTCATTGTTTTCAATAACAACTACTTCCCCTGGTTTGATATCTCTTTCAAAGTCTGCTCCCATAACATCTAATGCACAACTTTCTGATGCAAATACATAATCTTCTCCTAATTTTCCCATACAAAGTGGTCGAAAGCCTTGTGGATCACGTACTACAATCATTTTTTGTGAACTCATTACGATTAAAGAATATGCTCCTTTAATGTATTTCATGGTATTCATAATCGCTTCTTCTACAGAATGTGTTTTTAATCTTTCTCTTGCAATAATATAGGCAATCACTTCTGTATCAGAAGTGGAACTAAATATGGCTCCATTTTCTTGTAATTCTTTTCTTAATTCTACTGCATTGGTTAAATTTCCATTATGTACAACTGCTAAATTTCCTTTCGCATAGCGAATAACAATGGGTTGTGCATTTTCCTTTTTTGGTGCTCCTGTTGTTGAATAACGTACATGCCCAATTGACATTTTTCCATTTGGCAATTTATCTAATACATGTTGCTTAAATACATCTGAAACTAACCCTACATCTTTATGATAAGAGATAACTCCTCCATCGTTTACTGCAATTCCACAACTTTCTTCTCCTCTATGTTGCAAACAAGATAACCCTACACAGGTATAATAAGCAACATTTTGTTGTTTTTCTTTTGCATACATTCCAAATATTCCACATTCTTCTTTTAGCTTTCTTAACATTGCTTTTGCTCCTTACTTCGTATATTTTTCCTACCCTTTTATTATACGGTATTTCTAAAAAAAAGTACAGCCTATTTTAATATTTTTTAACTTGTAAATTTTTTACAAAAGTATAGGCAAAAACTCCCTAGAGAACGAGTCTAGGGAGTTTCTTTGTTTTTACAAACAAAAAATTTCTTAAATTTTTGATTCTGTATTTTAATTATAATATATTTCCATATTATAGCCAATACATATTTCTATTTTATGCTTAAAATTCATAATTTATTTTACTTTTTCGTTTTGGTAGTCTTCTTCTTTGTTGTCTTTTTTGTTGCTTTCTTTGTTGTTTTTTTCTTGGTTTCACTTACCTCTTTTTCAATTTCTTCTTTTTGACTTTCATCATACTTTTCACCTTTTTTTGGTTTGTTCCAAGAAATATAATCACAAGAAGTTGGATTATTTTCACAAATATAATAGTTTCTCTTTCTTTTTGTTTTTCTAATTTGCACTTTTGCCCCACATTTTGGACATGGTACATCAATGGTTTCTACAAATGGTTTGGCATTTTTACACTCAGGATAACCTGGGCATGCCAAAAACTTACCATATTTACCATATTTAATTACCATCATCCTACCACATTTCTCACATGGCACATCTGATACTTCTTCTACTAATTTTACATGCTCTAATTCTTTTTCTACCTTTTCTACTACCTCTTCAAATGGTCCATAAAATTCTTGAATTACCTTTTTCCATTCTAACTTTCCTTCTGCAATTTTATCAAATTCGGTTTCCATATCTGCTGTAAACTCTACATTGATAACGGCTGGAAAATTCTCAATTAACAATTTATTTACAATTTTGCCTAAATCTGTTGGCGATAATTGTTTTTGATTTTTCTCGATGTACCTTCTTTCTAATATAGTAGTAATGGTTGGTGAATACGTACTTGGTCTACCAATTCCTTTTTCCTCTAATGCTTTTACTAAACTAGCTTCTGTATAGCGTGGTGGTGGTTCGGTAAAGCTTTGTTTGGCATCGATTTTTTGTTTCTTTACCTCTTGTTTTTCTACTAATTCTGGTATTTTGGTATTTTCTTCTTCTTGCTCATTGTCCGTTCCTTCTACATACAATACCATAAATCCTTTAAATTTCAAATTTTGCCCATTTGCTTTTAGTGTATACTCATCTGCTTGTATGCTAACCGATAAAGTATCATACACCGCTTGTGACATCTGACTGGCAATAAAACGATTATAAATTAATTTATATAATTTATATTGGTCATTGGATAACGATTCTTTGATATCATCTGGCTTTAATTCGATATGAGTTGGACGAATTGCCTCATGGGCATCTTGAGCATCTCCATTTTTTCTATAATAGCGATTCTCATAGTATTCTTCTCCATAAGTTTTAACTACTTGCTCTTTTGCTGCTGCTCTTGCTACTTCTGATATTCTTGTTGAGTCTGTTCTCATGTAAGTAATTAACCCAACTGCCCCTTCTCCTGGAATTTTTACCCCTTCGTATAATCCTTGTGCCACTGACATTGTCTTTTTCAAAGTAAATCCTAATTTCCTTGATGCCTCTTGTTGCATAGTACTGGTGGTAAATGGCGGTGCTGGTGTTCTCTTTTTTTGCCCTTTTTTAATTTCGTCTACTATATATTTTGCTTTTTCTAATTTTGCTAAAATTTCATCTACTTCTTCTTTTGAATGTAACTCTAGCTTTTTATTATTTTTCCCATAAAATCTTGCTTCAAATGCCTTTTTACTTTTCTCATCTAGTAAATTTACAAAAATATTCCAATATTCCTCTGGTATAAATTTCTCAATTTCTTCTTCTCTATCTACAATCAATTTTACTGCTACTGATTGTACTCTTCCTGCTGATAGTCCTCTTCTTACCTTTTTCCATAAGACAGGACTAATTTTATATCCTACTATTCTATCTAACACACGTCTTGCTTGTTGGGCATCGGTTAAATTCATATCTATTTTTCTCGGTTTTTTAATAGCTTCTTGTACGGCTCCTTTTGTAATTTCATTAAAGGTTACCCTTACATCTTCTTTGATATCCATTTCTAAAATATTAGCCAAATGCCATGCAATTGCTTCTCCTTCACGGTCAGGGTCAGTTGCCAAATACACTTTTTTGGCAGCTTTTGCCTCTTTTTTTAAGGACTTAATTAAATCCCCCTTTCCTCTAATATTGATATATTCTGGTTCAAAATTATTTTCTGTATTCACTCCTAATTTTGATTTTGGTAAATCTCTAATATGTCCCATAGATGCTACTACTTTTGTACTTCCTCCTAAGAACTTCTTTATCGTGTTTGCCTTTGCTGGTGATTCCACAATAATTAATTTGTCTGCCATCGATAATCTCCCTTCTTACCTTTTTCTATTGTACTATTTTAGTTCAATTTTCCAAACTTTGCAATAGGTAAGTTAGAAAAAAAGAAAAAATTCAGCTAAAAAAAGCCGAATCTTTCTTTCAAATTTTTCCAAAATAGTCTTCTACTACGTATGGTGTTGTAACTGGCGTAACATAGCCACGTTCTAATGTGTCTAAAAATTGGTTTAGTGTTCTTTCATCATTTGTTAAGTTCTCTATTGTTTTTCTTTCAACTTTAGGTTTTTCATCTTTGTATTCTATTTTTACTACTTCTATTCCATAACATTTACTCTCTTTTGTTTCTTCGTTTTTTATTCTATAATATTCTAATCGGATTGGATTGTCCTTTTGATTTTGTGATAACATCTCCTCACTAATATTGATTGCAGAATAAAAACTTTTCATTTCTTATCTTTTCCCCTTTCTTTAAGTCTAACTTGTACAATATATACGTTTTTCCTTAGAATTGCAAGCATTTTCGTTCGCACATTTCGACTAAAAGATTTCTCTTTTCTCATATTCTGATAAGTTTTTACAAATTTCTACTACATTTTTATTGTTTGTAACAAAAACTTATTCTTTCTAACATATATTTGTCATAATAAGAATAAAATACCAACCTTACTTTGGTTGGCATAATTTTTTTATTTCTTGATATATTTTATCTTCTACATTCTGACTAGCAATTTTTCTTGCCTTTTCTCCCATTTGTTTCATTTTGTCTGGAAACTTTATAATTCCTTCAATCTCTTGATTTAAAACATCTGCTTTTAAATCTTTGTTTAAAATAATTTTAGCAGCACCTACTCCTTCTAATACCTTTGCATTGTATTCTTGATGATTTTGGCTAACAAAGGGAAGTGGTACAAAAATCGCTGGCCTTCCTACGGTTGCTATCTCAGTAATCGTCATTGCTCCGCTTCTTGCAATTATCAAATCCGCCACATTCATAACTTCTTCCATGTTATAAATATAAGGAACAATTTTTACATTCTCCAACTTAGCCATGTTCTTAATTCTCTGTTTTACTAATTTAAACTGCATTGGACCTGGAGCCCACATAATCTGATAATCTTTGTTTAATTTATCATTTACAATTTCAATCACTGCCTCATTAATCGCTTTTGCCCCTTGGCTTCCACCAAAAATTAAAACAATCGGTTTTCCTTCCTTTAACCCCAATTCTTTTATTATTTTTGCTCTTTCTTGGGTTGTAAAATCTCGCTTCTTTATTTTGGTTGGTGTTCCTGTTACCACTACATTTTTAGCATGAATTAATCGTTCTTTTGCTTCTTTAAATCCTACTAATATGGTATCCACTTTTTTGGACAACATTTCTACTGCTTTACCTGGAAAAGCGTTGCTTTCATGTAACATAGTTGGAACCTTATACTTGTTAGCTGCTAAAATTGCACTTCCACAAATATAGCCACCTGTTCCAATTACCATATCTGGTTTAAACTCTTTTACAATCTTTTTTGCCTGCCCAATTCCCTTCATTGTCTTCATCATTTTACTTAAATTATCCAAACTAATTTTTTTAGATAATCCATATGCCTCTACTGTTTTTAGTTCATAGCCTGCTCTTTGTACCAAATCATTTTCTAAGCCTCTTGTCGTTACTAAAAAAATAATTTCAGAATTTGGTTCTTCTTCTTTTATTTTATTGGCAATCGCAATGCCTGGATTAATATGACCTGCTGTTCCAGCTGCTGCAATTATTACCTTCATTCTTCTTCACCCTATCCTTTTTATGCTTTTTTGCAATTTCTTGATATATTTAATAGTACACCGAACCGAACATAGTAAAATAACTAATGCAGTACCTCCATAACTAAAGAACGGCAATGGCATACCAGTATTTGGCATAGAAGAGGTTACAACCGCAATATTGATAATTGCTTGGATTCCTACCAATGCTGTTATTCCTACCGCTACTAGACTTCCAAACATATCTGGTGCCTTCATAGCAATCACTAATCCTCTCCAAATAAAGATAGCAAATAATAGTATTACCACAGCACACCCTACAAATCCCAACTCTTCTGCTAACACAGAAAAGATAAAATCATTATGTGGTTCTGGTATGTACAAAAACTTTTGCTTACTTTCTCCTAATCCTACTCCAAATAGTCCACCTGAACCAATGGCATACAAACTCTGTATAATTTGCCACCCAGTATCGGTTGGGTCATTCCATGGGTTCAAAAAGGCTGTAATTCTGTCTAATCGGAAAGCTCCTTTTTCTGTAAATTTTGCTAGAAAATAAAGACCTGCTCCTCCTGCTGCTACTCCTGCCATCCCATAGGTCATAAAATATCTTAACTTCGTCCCTGCCATTAACATCATAATAGCTACAATCATAGCTATAACAACCGTTGCACTTAAGTGGTCTTGCAAAAAAACTAGAATAAATGCAATTGGTGCCAAATATAAGATAGGAATCCAAAATCCTTTTGCTTGTTTCTTTAAATGATCTTTATTTTTGGTTAACCATGTTGCATAAAAGATAATCAGTCCAATTTTAGCAAGTTCTGATGGTTGGAAGGTAGTAAATCCCAAATCAATCCATCTGGTTGCTCCTTTTGCATTATGCCCTATGATTGGTACTGCTAAAAGCATTAATACTACTATGATATAGATGATTTTATAAAATTTTGCATAAATCCTATAATCAATTTTGGATATTACCAACATACAAGTAAATCCTAAAACAGCAAAAGTTGCTTGTTTTGTTACATACGAATAACTATTTTGTGTTTTGGATAAAGCAGAAGGCGAACTAGCTGATAATACCATGATAATTCCCATAGCAAGTAAGACGATGATGGTAATAAATAAGATAAAATCAAATGGTTTTGCATCTTGTTTTTTCATGCTTCCTTCTCCTCTCTATATTAATAATAATCCAATCACACAAACAATTAATGTTAAAATTCCAAATGCAGATACGACTTTGTTTTCTCCCCAACCAGATAATTCAAAATGATGATGGAGTGGTGCCATTTTAAATACTCTTTTTCCTGTTTTCTTAAAATACATAACCTGTATCATAACAGATAACGTTTCTAGTACTGGAATAATTGCAATAATAATCAAAAGCAATGGTATTTTTAAATACAATGCCATGGATACAATCACTCCACCTAATAAAAGTGACCCCGTATCTCCCATAAATACTCTTGCTGGGTGCATGTTAAATAGTAAAAATCCTAAACAAGTTCCCACTACTACTGTTCCAAAAATAACAACTTCTTTTACATCAAACAAAATACCAACCACCGTTAAACAAGTAACAATAATAACCGATACCGTTGTACTCAAACCATCTACTCCATCTGTTAGATTGATTGCATTGGTAGTTGCCAACATTACAAAAATGGCAAATGGGATATAAACCCAGATTGGTAATTCCACCCACATTTTTAAGATAGGAATATAGGTTCCTGTTCCTATTTCTGCTTTACTAACTAAATAAAAACTATACAATACTGCAATTAACAACAATCCTATCATTTTATAGGCTGGTTTTAAGCCTTTTGTGTTTTTAAATACCAACTTTTTGATATCATCCACTAAGCCTACTATTCCAAATCCTGCACTTACTAATAGCATGGGAAGAAGTTTTAAAGCCGTTTCCATTTGGTCTTTGGTATAAGTCCAAAATAAGAATATCGTTAAGATTACAGTTGCAATCGCTATAATGATTCCTCCCATGGTTGGAGTCCCTTGCTTATTCAAATGCGAACTTGGTCCATCTTCTCTTTCAATTTGCCCTACTTTTAATCTTTTTAAGATTGGTATGATAAGAAATCCCAATACTACGGTTACAGCAAATGATAGGAATAATATTTTTATTTGAAAATCCAATTTATTTCACCCTTTACCCTATTTTTCTTATTGTTCCTTTTTTACTTTTTTACCTTCTTTGATTAACTGTTCTACTAAATCCTCTACTATTTTTCTTTCATCAAATGGATATCTTTTATGATTTATTTCTTGATATTGTTCATGCCCTTTTCCTGCTATTACTACAATATCTTTTGGATTTGCCATATTCATAGCTGCTTTGATTGCTTCTACTCGATCTACTATACATTCATATTGCCCTTTTGTCTTTTTTATTCCTTTTTCAATTTCTGCTACAATGTCTTCTGGCTTTTCGGTTCTAGGATTATCACTTGTTACAAAAGAATAATCCGCTACTCTACCAGATACTTCTCCCATTAATGGTCGTTTATGTGGGTCACGATCGCCACCACAGCCAAATACACAAATCACTCTACCATTAGTATATGCTTTGACCGCTTTTAATATGCTCTCTAAGCTATCTGGTGTGTGTGCATAGTCAATCATAATGGTAAGCCCCAACTTATTTTCTACCATCTCACTTCTTCCTGGTACAATTACTTCTAATAAAGCTTCTTTTATTTTTTCTGGTTCTACTCCGATTCTTAAGGCAACACCGATAGCTGCAAGTGAATTGTATACACTAAACCTACCTGGAATTCCTACCTTTACTCTTTCATTTCTCGTTCCTAATTTTACTTTAAAATCTGCATAATTGTTGGTTATGGTTATGTCTTTTGCTAAAATATGGCAGAAATTATCGATTCCATAAGTTGTAATTTCACAATTATCTTTAATCTGTTTTGCCACTTTTAATCCATATACATCATCTGCATTGATAAAAGCTACTTTTGTCATTTGAAATAGCTTTAACTTAGATTGAAAATAATCTTCCATATCACTATGTTCTGTTTTACTAATGTGTTCTGGTGCTAGATTTGTAAAAACTGCCATATCAAAATCGCAACCTAAAACACGATTTAATTTTAAACTTTGAGAAGATACTTCCATCACTACAAAATCCACTTTTTCTTCTGCCATTTGTGCAAATACTTCTTGTAATTTGATACTTTCTGGAGTGGTTCGATCACTATCTCCTAATTTTTTCTCTCCAATGTAATCTGCTACTGTACCAATTAGCCCAACTTTTTTTCCTTGCTTTTCTAATATTTTTTTAATCATATAGGTAGTCGTAGTTTTTCCTTTTGTTCCTGTTACTCCAATTAATTTGAATTTTTTAGTCGGATGCCCATAAAAATTACAAGCACAAATAGCTAATGCTTCTCTTGTATCTGGTACTACTAATATGGTAACATCTTTTGGTAGTTTTATGGTTTTTAAGTCTACATCTTGTTGTATCATAATTACCACTGCTCCATTTTTTATGGCTTCCTCTATATATTTTATACCATCTGTCTCAAACCCATGAATGGCTACAAACATTCCATTTTCTTTTATTTGTCTGGAATCAGAATTTACATTTGTAATATCTAATTCTAGTTCCCCTCTTGCCTTTATCCCTTGTATGCCTACTAATATTTCTTTTAGCTTCATATGCTTAAGTCCCTCCATTTTATATTTTTCAGATACATTATATAACTAAAACTAAAATTTGTATAGTTTTTTTATTATATTTCTACTCTTATTTTTGAGCCTTTGTTTACTTTAATTCCTGGCTTTGGTATTTGCTCTTTTATTATGGTTTCTTCTTTGTTGATTTCTTCTGTTATCTCTATATTGGTTTCTATTTCTAATCCCACTTCTTTTAATATTTTAGTTGCTTCTTTTAAGTTGGTTTCTCGTACTTCTGGTACCACTACTTGCTCAATTTTGTCTTCTTCTTTTTCATTATCCTTTTGTAGCTCTAGATATGGCAATACTTCTGATAAAACTTGCCCTCCTACAGGTGCTGCTACAGCACCTGCTTGGTGTATTTTGTCACTACTCAATTTGACTTTGCACTTGCTATGTATGTTCTAAA
>CAOJXM010000012.1 GCA_948465625.1 uncultured Clostridium sp.
CCATTGTCTGCATTAATTAACATTACTTGTATATTTTCTAATACTTGTTCGCTTTGTTCTCTTTTACCGTCTTTGTTACTGTCTAGCCATGCTAATCCTGATATGGTATAAGTTCCTTCTACTACGTCTCCACCTGTTGATGGGTCATCAATGGAAGCATTTTTTATAATTGTATGAGTAATTGGATTTGCTTCTACCTTATCACAGCCTTGTGCAGAAACTCTAACTTTATGTACTACCTCTTTCTCTGTGATATTTCCCGTTAATTTTCCTGCTACTACTTTTACATTTATCTCCAATGTTTCTCCCTCTTTTAATACTGGAAGAGTAATGGTTGCATTTGTATTTCCTGCAACTGCTCCCTCATATGTTTTTCCTCCATATGCGTATTGCATACTTTTATAGGTTAAGTAGCTTGGTATGATATCATTAACAGTTAAATTGGTAAGTTCCCCTTTTCCTGCATTTTCTACAATAATGTTATAGTCAATAATTCCTTCTTCTAATACTCTATTTGGTGTACTACTTGTTTGTTTTACTGTTAAAAGTGGTTTCTTTACTACAATATTAAGTGTATTTGATTCTACTTCTCTTTCCATTGTTTCTACTTTCATTTTGGTTGCAAGTATTTTCTCAAATTCATTCTCTTTTAGATTATCTACTTTTAACTCAAATATTAGATTAATTTTCTCGTTTGGTTGTATGGTTTTTAAATTCCATAATATGGTACGAGTTCCTGCATCATATTTTCCTTTACTATTTGATGTACTATAAGTAAATCCTTCTGGAACTACTACTTTTGCTATTGCTTCTTCCTTTTCTGTTGAATTAACATTTACTATTTCAGCAGAAAATCCGACAAAGTCTCCCTCTTTTCTTACTACATTTGATACTGTTAAATCAGTATCTAAAGTTATTTGTAAGTATCCTTGTATTATTTTATTGCTTAATTCGTTTGAAGCAAAGTCTGCTTCATATCCATTTACTTTAGCAATCGCTTTGATATTCAAATATGCTTCTTCTGGAATACCTACTAATATGCCATCCTTATATTCTGTATCAACTACTTTTAATTCTTGTACTTCTACAAAAAATTCTATTGTTTTGGTTTCTCCTGGTTCGATTTTATCAAAAGTTTGTGAATATTCTTTTAAGTTATTATCATATTCTTTTGTAATTCCATATTCGCCACCTTCTTGACCATCAAATCTAAAGTAAACTGCTTTTTCTGGTATTGGTACGCTTAGTTTTACATTTTCTACTGCAGTTTTTCCGTTATTTTTAACTGTAGCTGTATATTTTACATCGCTCTTTTCTTGTATCTCTTTACCATTATCGATATCTGCTTGTATTGTTGTACTCAAATCTGGTCCTTCCCCTGTAGTAAAGATAATATCTGCTGCTTTTGCACTATCTTGAATGGTTTGATCTACTTTTACATTGTCAAAATATACGGTATATCCTGCTTTTGTGGTTTGGTTGTAATTTAAGTTTTCTGGTATGCTTACTTCATAAGCTAACTTAAATGAAGTACCTGTTGCCATTTCGTGATCGGCTATTACAACTAAGTATGATTTTACCAAACTTAAGTCTCCTATTGAGGTCGTCCATCCGTTAGCTTGTGCTGTTACATCTTTCGTAGCATTTTCGTTGGTACTGTAATAAATCGTTACTTTGCTTGCATCGATTCCTGTTTGGTTAATTAGTGTTTTTAAGGATGCGGTATCTCCATTTGGCACTCTACCTAAAATGCTAATATTTTTTGCTACATTGTTGTAGTTATTGATGATTTCCATTTCTACTTTTGCTGTTCTTGCTTGTGCTTTGGCATCTAATTTTGCAGTTTGTTCTTGTGCATTGATTGAGTTAATTGCTTCGTTTTTTGCATTGTATCCTGTTACAGTTGTTGTAGTAACCATTCCTACTGGTGCTGCTGCACGAATTCCAATTTGTGTACTGCTTATTGTATTGTTTGCTGTTGTTCTTACTTTGGTTTGTCCATTTTCATTTTGTACTACAATATTAATGGTAGAATCGGTTGTTGGTGTTAATTTCTTTAGGCTGATATCTGCATTTACAATGATGTTGGCACCTTTTGAAATATTATCAAAGTTATAAGTTGTATCTTCCCCTTCTACTACAATACGAAGTACTTTGTTTCCCGCTTGGTTTGTATAAATTCCATATTCTTTTATTCTTAATGCGTTGTCATACATAATTTGTGGAGCTTCTCTTAACTCAATATTTTCCACAAAGTTTGGAAATTCCATCTCTATTACTGGATTTTTGTATAACATACAACTATCATCGTTTGTTAGTAAAATTGCTTTTATTTGAATATTTTCATTTTTTATAACAGTAGATAATGAACTTGTACTAATTTCTGCTTCTATTTTTGTTTGTGGTTCAATTAATTCTGCTTGAATTGCATTTTCTAAATAAGCAATTCCTTGTCCTTCATTTTTTAATTGTGTGTTTGCACTCATTTTAAATTTTTGGAAACTTGCAATTTCTTCATTGCTGTATTTGGTATTGGTTAGCATTGCTTTTTCATGTTGTATTTTTAATTCACCTTCTACTAATGGTTTTGATACTTCTAATGTAATTTCTGCAAACTTTCCTTCATAATTGTAAATATAATTGTTTTGCTCATCTATTGTTGTTTCTTTATTAATAGTAGTAATTACATTTCCTACTTTGTCTAATATTTTGATAAATCCTTCTTCTCCTAAGATTTTATCAAATATGTCTTTACTAATTTTGGTTGTTTTAAAATAGGTATAATCTGCTGTTGCTACTTCTATTTGGTCTACTAAAAATTTATCTTCTTTATTATTAATGATAATTTGGTCTACTATTTGTGCAAAATCAATTTGTACATCATTTTCGATTATGTATAAAGTTTCTTGCTCAATCTTAGAGTATAAATATCCTTTGCTGAATTTTGGCATAGAACCTTTGGTTGCACTTGATGCAATTTCTCCTTTTTCTTCTGCGATTTTAATGTCCAAGGTTCCTTCTTGTTCTATTTCTTTTATGGTACTTCCATAAGTTGAAATGCTTACCTTTGCTTGTTGATTTACTTTGATTGCTTCTGCTTGTTCTTCTGCTTTTACTGCTTCTATTTTTTGAATGGCTTCTTCTGCAAAAATATAGGTAACTAGATATTGGTCTTTTTGTTGTTTATTCCAAGCAACTTGATTGTTGTTATTTTCATTTTTTGTAATAATTCCTAAAATACCAGTTTCTTTGTTGTATTCCCAGTTTTCTTCGTTAAAGTCTACTCCTGTTTTGGCATTGGTTGCCATGGTTTGGGTTGCTATTACTTTTACTTGTTCTGGTTTTACTCCCTCTATGGTTGGAACTTGGATTTGAATGGTTGTTTTTTCGATTGGTAATGCATTATCCTCTAAACCAGTTTTTATCGCAGTTTGTACAAATAGTTTTCTTTCCTTATTGATGGTATAGATTTTATTTTTTTGTACTTCTTGCTCTAAACTAGCTTTTGGCTCTGCTACCCACTCCAAGTTTGTTTTTATGGTTTTGTTGATGGCAATTTCTTTTCCTGCATCATTTACATAGGTTGCCTCAAGGGTAATATTATTTTGTTTGTTAAAGTTTGCAAGATTAAAATTGTCCTCTTTATTTGCTATAATAGGAATTTGAACAATGACTTGCGAATCTTGATTAATTTGTTTTAATTTTACGGTATTTGATTTGGTATCGATACTTTCAATCAAACTCATATCTTCTTCTTCGTTTGATAAATTAAAGTTAGTTCCATTTTTCTCTTCACTGTTCATACTAACTTGAATATTTTTTAAGTATCCTTTCTTCACTCTTGTATAAAGAACCATTTTTAATTCTTTTGCATGAATGTTGGCTGTTACACGATGTGCTGTTTTGTTTTCTACATCCATGTAATAGGCATCAAATTCTACGTTTGGATTATTGGTAACTACTTCTTGATTTTCTAAATTATCATCTGTTGCATAAGCTTTGGCTACATAATTTCCCAATAATAAAACATTGGCAAAAGTTAATGTAATGGTTAGCATTGTTGCTATTAATTTGGTGATTAATTTTTTGTTCATTTCAATTCCTCCTATTTCTTTCACACTCTAACTTATATTATACCCTTTTTTTATCTGTTTTTCAATGTTTTTTTACATTTTTTGCAAATTTATTTTATGGTAACTTTTTCTACTTTTGGTTACTTCTACTAAAGCCTAAAAATTATCCTTTGTAAACTGCTTTTTTGTAAATGGCATAATACGCCTTAATTGTATATATAATATATATTTTACATTTTTTTTGCTTTTTTGCAATGGTAATTTTTTATATTACAAGAATATGTTACTAATTTTCTTCTAGGGAAATGTAGTTTTGTTTTACTTTTTTAAGCAATATATAATTTATATTAAGTTTGTATGACAAATTTTAAGCTATTGTTTGCCATTGCTTAAGGATACTATCTTTTCTTCTTTGTCACACTTTTTGAGTGAACCACATATTCTATTAATAAGTATTTGAAAAAAGCATATATTGTATATTAGGAAGGGGGCTTTTGATTGGATAACAATAATTTTGATTTTTCTAATTTACTAAACAATTTAAATAGTGGCAATATCCCTGACGATTTAAAAAACATAATCAACAATTTTAAGAATAACGCAAACACCAATGAAGCAAGTAATAGCTGTAACTTTGGTAATACCAATCAGACCGACCAAGGACAGAATCAAACCAATACAAATCAAACAAATTCATCTTTTAATATTGATATGGATATGCTCCTAAAAATGAAGAATATTATGGATAAAATGAATAGTACCAAAGATGATCCACGTACCAATTTACTGCTCTCTTTAAAACCATATTTAAAGGAAAGTCGTAAAGATAAGGTAGAACAATATGTAAAATTGTTTAGTATGAGTAAGGTAATGGATGCTTTTAATTCGAAACGGCGGTGATGGTAGCAAATGATGTTTCAAAATCCGTTTTTTCGCTTTCCCTATCATTCCTATTCTATGAGATATCCTAGCTATGGTTATCCTTACTCTTATTCTTATGCCAATACCAAAAGGCCTAGTAACCCTAGTACTCACTATGCTACTCAAAATACGTTAATGGCTAACCCACCTGTAGAGAATAGTAAAAAAGAAGAACCCTCTCATGAGGATAGAGGGTTCTTTGAATTATTAGGCATTAAGTTATATTTTGACGATATTTTACTCATTTGTTTAATCTTCTTTTTATATACGGAAGGTGTGCAAGATGAAATGTTATTTCTTGCTTTGATTTTGTTATTGCTAAGCTAACCCATCCCCCCCATTGGGGACGGTTCTTTTTGGTCCCATTTGGACCATTGGGGACGCTTCTTTCCTGCTTGAGTTGTTGTTGAATTTTTTTAATCACTTGACACATACATTATTGCACCTAATTTCTCGGTCATTTGCAATTTTATGTAATTTGTGGTACAATGGTTTTGTAAGGAGTTGATTTTATGGGATTTTTAGATATTTTTAAAAAGAAAGATAATCAACATTCGTCAACTGAAGCAAATAATAGAAATGAGATTAATTCTGTAGCCAAACCTCAGATGAATAAACCACCATTTGAAATTAATTATAAAGTTCTATCTGATGGAAACTTTCAAGTAGAATTATATGAAAGAAATGCAGAATTTAAAAAATTTTATGATATTACAAGATTAATTATTAGTAAACAACAGCAACAACTTGCTGACCACACTGTTTGGGACTGTTCTGTATCATGGTATGGAAAAAGCGATTGTCATATGATTGACCCAGAAACAGGAATATTAGACAGTCCAAGAGCTCTCGATTACAGAAATATTTTGGCTGAATTTGATGTAAGATTGCTACAAACAGATTCAAATTATTGTAATGCAGTCATGACTGATTTGATGGATAAAAAAAGAGTAGCAAAATATCTTTCTAATGGTTTAGAGGAAAATTCTCCAAACCCTTGTGGCAAATATATTGGTGGAATGCAACAGGCTCAAAATAATTATATTAAATTTTTCTATGGACCTGCTGGTAGAGCTTCTCATTATTCTCCTTCTATGGTTGCTGAAAGACAAAAGCAACGAATTGAAATGGAGCAAAGAAAACAACAAGCTATTATGAATAAAAGAGCCGAAATTGCTCGATTGCAAAATGAATTAAATAGTATGCAATTTGATGAAAGATAAATAAAAATATTTTTAAAGAAATCTAGTAGGGTGCTAGATTTCTTTTTCTATCCCTTGCTATTGTCCTCATCGTATGATATAATATTATAATATTTTAAGGAGAAAAAATGATGTTAGTAAACCCCAATATTTCAGAAGATTTATATGATTATGCAGGTCCTGATAGATTTAACCGTGCTAAAATTTATCAAAAAAATGGTAAAGTTTCTATTACCAAAGTGGATTATTCCGATATGGATAATTTTGAGATAAAAGCAATTGTGTATGGAAATTACGACAATTATGAAGTCTATATCCAAGCCATTGATGGTGAGTTGGAGTGTGCACGTTGTGAATGTGCTGATTACCATTCTCATTATGGTGCTTGCAAGCATATTATCGCTACTATGTTAGAGTTTAACCAAAAACCAAAATACATTAGTTCTAATTTTGCAACTGCCAAAACAAAGGAAAAATATACTGATTTTAAGGATTTATTAAATACCTTTTATGAAGATATTCAAAATTCATTATCTTTGGAAGAAAATGTAGTGATTTCCAATGTTTCAAATATTATGCTTGAACCAAAAATTACCTATGATAACTTTGAACATGAATGTAAGGTTGATTTTAAAATTGGTACAAAGCAATTGTATAAATTAAAGGATTTACCAGAGTTTTACGATAGAATGCTAAAACAAGAAACTTATAAATATGGAGCCAAGTTAGAATTTACACACACCAAGAACGCCTTTGCTGAGAATTCTATACCTTTATTGGATTTTATTTTAAAGTATTCGGAAATTATTAAATATGCCAATAGCAGTTCCAACCCAATGCACCGCTTTTACGGAAAGGCTTTAAGCACCGACTCTATTACTTTGAGTAATTCTGGATTGGATGAACTTTTTGAAATTTTGCAAAATCAAATAGTTCTTTTTGAGAAGGATTCTATGCCTATTCATGTAGAGTTTATTCCAGAAGAACCTGAAATCTATTTTGATTTGGTGCAAGTTTCTAACAATGAGTTTAAATTGCTTTGTCCGATTGAAACTTATAATGCTTATACCGTATTGTATGGGAAAGATTATACCTACCTTTTAATAGAATCGCAATTGTACCGTTGTCATAAAAATTACGAAAATTCAGTTATTAAGTTATTAGAAGTTTTTAGGCGAAATTTTACAAGGGAAATTAAATTTGACCAAGAAAATTTGTACAATTTTTTTTCTATGGTAGTACCAAAGGTGAAAAATTACATTAATCTAGCCAATGTAGAGGAAGCATTTTTAGAACAATATTTACCACAAAAGCTTGGTGTTAAGCTATTTTTGGATTTTGATGTTGCAAACAATGTAATTTGTAGTATCCTATTTTGCTATGGGGATGTTGAGTTTAATCCAATTGATGAAACGGTGAATAAAATTTCTGCTGTTCGTAGTGTAATTGACGAGTCTAATTGCTTAAATTTATTACGCAAAACTGGATTTTTGATTGATAAGAAAAATGCTCGTTTTATTCTTACTGATGATGAGCAAATTTATCATTTTTTATCAGAAGATATTAATGAGTATATGCAAAAGTTTGAAGTTTTGATTACAGATAATTTTAAGGAAAAACAGATTCGACAACCGAAATTAGGTAGTTTAGGTGTAAAAGTAGAAAATAATTTGCTTAGCATTGACTTAGGCAATCTGAATTTCGACAAAAATGAGTTAAAAAATATCTTGGATAAATATAGTTTGAAAAAGAAATATCATCGTTTAAAAGACGGCACTTTCTTTTCTCTAGAAGAAAATGAGGATTTGGATTTTATAGAAGGCTTGCTACAAGGTAGCGATATTGATTACAAGGAACTAGCCAAAAATGAAATTCGCCTTCCGATGTATCGAAGTCTTTATTTGGAAAAAATTTTAGAACATATGAAACATACGCAAATAAAGACAGATGCTCGTTACAACCAATTGGTAGAAGGAATCCGCCATACCAAGGTGGAAACTCCTTTTCAACTGGAAAATACTTTACGTTATTACCAAAAAACTGGGTTTTCTTGGCTAAAAACTTTAGATTTATATAGTCTTGGTGGAATTTTGGCAGATGATATGGGACTTGGCAAAACCTTGCAAATTATCTCTTTGATTTTGTCTTACAAAAATGAAGAGGTGGCAGAGCGAAAACCAATTTTAGTTGTGTGTCCTAGTTCTTTATCTTTAAACTGGAAAAATGAGATTGAAAAGTTTGCTCCTTCTATTGCAACTCTTGTAATCTCTGGCAATTTAGCAACTAGAAAGTTTTTGATTAAAAATATTTTAGCATATGATGTAATTATTACTTCTTATGATTTATTAAAAAGAGATATTGATTTATACCAAGATGCTTCTTATCAATTTCGCTATATTATTGCAGATGAAGCACAATACATGAAAAATAGCAATACGCAAAATGCACGTGCTATTAAGCAAATACAGGCTCAAACTAGGTTTGCTTTAACAGGAACGCCAATTGAAAATTCACTTTCTGAGTTATGGTCAATTTTTGATTTTGTAATGCCAGGTTATCTATTTTCTTATAAAAAGTTTAAAGAAAAGTTTGAATTGCCAATTGTTCGCGAGGAAAGTGAAGATGCTATGAAACGCTTGAAAACATTGATTGAACCTTTTGTTTTAAGAAGAACCAAGAAAGAAGTTTTAACCGAACTTCCTGATAAAACGATTACGGTTTTGAACAATGAAATGGAAGAAGAACAGCAAAAGATTTATTTATCTTACCTTGCACAGGCTAAAACAGAGTTACAAGAGGAATTGCAAGTAAATGGATTTGATAGTAGCCGTATTAAGATTTTAGCTTTGCTAACCCGTCTTCGTCAAATTTGTTGCCACCCTGGTTTGTTTATTGATAACTATAAGGCAGGTTCTAGCAAATTAGACCAATGTATGGAGATTGTAAGTAGTGCTATTGAAGCAGGACACAAGATTTTGCTCTTTTCGAATTATACCTCTATGTTTGATATTATCGAAAAGGAATTTAAAAAAGCAGGGATTGCGTATTTTAAGTTAACAGGTCAAACAAAAGTTAGCCAAAGGATTGATTTAGTGGATGAGTTTAACGCTAACCCAGAGATTAAAGTGTTTTTAATTTCTTTAAAGGCTGGTGGTACTGGACTTAATTTGGTGGGTGCTGATATGGTAATTCACTATGACCCCTGGTGGAATTTATCTGCCGAAAATCAAGCAACTGACCGTGCTTATCGTATTGGACAAAAGAATAATGTACAGGTGTACAAGTTGATTACGAAAAATTCGATTGAAGAGAAGATTTTTGAATTGCAAAATAAGAAGTCTGAGTTGATTGAAAATGTTTTAGATACGAATACTTCTTTTATTAATAAATTATCCAAAGAAGATATTTTATCTTTGTTTGAATGAGATACAAGCAAGGAGATGCAAAACTGCATCTCCTTCCTTTTGGCCCTATTCATTCATCTCTTCGTCTGTTGCAAACCGCAGGACGATTTCATCATTCTCATTGGGATACATTCTGATTGCTGGAATCTGAGCAATAACGTCTTCAAATTGCACACAATACAGTATCTTTTCCGTTTCCCAATCGGGAACTGGAATTGTCTCATCCGTTAAGAGGGTTCCACATATTACCCATTTTCCCTCTTTAACTTTAATCGTATCTTCCTCATCTACACTCTCTGCCATTTCGCAGATTGCTTTTTCGAGGATTTGTTTAACGTTATTACGTATATCGCGTCTTTTCCGCATCCTCTCTGAAGTATATTTCTCTCTTGCAGTCACTGCCAAGTTTTGTAACTCCTTAATTGTCATTGCCATGATAAGGCCCTCCTTCTACTTAAGTCTATGCTTAGTTACTTCTTATATTATACTACATTTTACATAATTTTGCAAGTTTAAGTGTCCTACCTTGTTCTACAAAATCTACATACTAATATAATCTTATCATATCATCGATTACTTGTAATGCTATATTGGTTGTTAACCATTCCGAATATACTTTGTCTGTAATCTTGTTCGTAATTCCAAATGCAATAGCATATGCTAAATACTTATCCCACAATATAGTATCAGCTAAGTCTCTTTCTTTCATTAAACTATATTGTACAATATAATTTTTCAATTCTAACACTTTTCTTTTTTCCCTGAGTCCTTGTTCTGTATAAGTACATTTTGTAGGGCTTAATGCTAAAATGGTTAATATGGCAACCATGATACCGATTATCATCATATTGGGAAAATAGGTTGCTTCTAATAAGATAACTAGAAATAATAACACAACAATACTAATAACGATAAACTTATATACACTTTCTTCTACTGTTAATTTTTCTTTTTTACCAGTAAATCTTTTTCGTAATTGACCTTTTTCTTGTTTTATTGCAACAAATAGTAAAATAAGCCATGGAAATATTATAATTGGGAGTGTAATATCTTTCATAACTATTGTTAACAAAATTGTTACAATTGCCATAATCGAAGTAGCTCTTATGATTTCTATTCCTATTCTCTTTGCCTTACTATAAATCTTCCTATTTTCTAGTGTTCTTATGATTAACTCTTTTATTTCTGCAATTTGCTCATATATTTTACCTGTTGCTTCATTATCCTTCTGAAAAATGTCTTTTATTTCAGAAAATTGAATGGTTTCTTTTTGAAATAACATGTTTACTATTTTTTCTTCATACGTTTCTAACCCTACCATATTAATAAAATGAATGGTTTGATTATCTATAATTTCAATATTTCCTCGTGTTGCTAAATCTGCAATCGTAGTCATAATTAATTCTTTTACACCCACTTTACCGTCTACCACTGATTCTGCCAAAACGGGAGATAATACCTCTTCCCATTCTCTCCTATATTGTTTTGTTTTTACATCTTCTCCTGTTATGATAAAATACGTTACTACCAATATTACAGTAATAGCACCACCAAATTTGATTATGTTTCGGCTGAGATCTTCCTGTTCTGGCTCTATTTCTACAACAGTATTATACCCTTCCTTATTTCCTATTAACTTTTTTCGATTTACTTGATCTACCAAATAGGCTACTCCTACAATGGTAATTCCAATTATGATACTTATTACAATTCTTTTTATTGATTCTTTCATCCGTTTTCCCCTTATTCGATTACGATATTTTCTCCTTCCATATAGGCATACGTTTTTCTTTGCGAATTGTCTTCTTTTTCCATTTCTTTTACCACATTCGCAATTCGGATTTGTGGTGCTTCTATTTGAGCTGCTGCTATGATTGCCTTTCTATTTCCTTTTGCACCTGCATGTGCTAGTCCTCTTAAAATGCCTAGTACTACTACATTATCTGCTGCAATTACCTCAGCTCCTGCATTAACATCTCCTAATACTACAAGACTTCCTTCATATTCTACCTTGTTTCCAGAACGAATGGAACCTCTATGGAATTTGGTTTCTGATGAATCAATTTCTTCTGAAAATGTCTTTTTAATTCCATGTAAACCTAGTACTTTTGGGCTATCAAATTTGATTTCTACATCGATTTCTTTTTTTATGATGTCTCGTACTTCTTCCATCTCTTTGCTTTTTAATACTTTTCCTGTAACAAAGATTGGTGTTTTTGCTTCTTTATATAGATTTTTTAATTCTGGTATCTTCTTTTTTAAACATTCTAAAATTTCTTCTTGTGCCTCATTTTCTGCAATTTTTAATAGGATTTCTTCTTTTCCTAATTGAATCATTACAACATTTTTCATTTCATTTCCTCCTGTATTTCTTTTTTAATTTTGCATTTCTATGCTTGGTTTTGCACTTACATCTTCTGTTACTTGTGTATTGTTCATTCCAAAATATTGGGCAATTACTTCTTTTGCTGCTTCTGCTGTATAACTTCCATGTCCTGCATTTTCTATTACAATGACAACTGCAATTTCTGGGTCATCAAATGGAGCAAATCCTAAGAACCACCCATGGGCATTGCCACTTTTATCTCCTAGTTCGGCTGAACCAGTTTTTCCTCCTACTTCAATATTAAAGTTTTTAAAGATAGAGTAAGCTGTTCCTCCTGTTTCGCTTGTAACAGAACGCATTCCCTCTAATACTGCTTTTAAGTTTTCTACTTTCATATTTAAGTCATCGGTTTCGTCTTGTACAATTCCAAATTTTTCGTTTAAGTATG
>CAOJXM010000013.1 GCA_948465625.1 uncultured Clostridium sp.
ACTGACCTTTTGGTTCCAGGTATTGGAGAGTTGATTGGTGGTAGCCAAAGAGAAGATGATTTGGATAAGTTAAAAAAGAGAATGCAGGATTTGGGATTGCCTGAAGAAGAGTATTGGTGGTATTTGGATTTAAGAAGATATGGTAGTGTTCCTCATGCAGGATTTGGCTTATGCTTTGAGAGAATGCTTATGGATTTAACTGGTATGAAGAATATTAGTGAAGTAATTCCTTTCCCTAGAACTCCTAATAATTGCGAGTTTTAAATGGTCTTTTTTATATGAAATATACTAAGGATTTATAAAGCCAAAAAGTGATGCATTTTTTTGAAAGTGAATTGTGATTAATTTCTGTAAGCAAATCGGTTTTTTATTAACAAAAACCGATTTGTTTGTATAAAAATACCTATTTAAATTTTACTTTAAATAGGTAAATCTGGTGGGTCATCGGGGGGTCGAACCCCGGACCTTCGGATTAAGAGTCCGCTGCTCTACCAACTGAGCTAATAACCCTTATCTGTTTATAACGAATATTATTATAACTCTTGTGGAAATGATTTGTCAATACTTAACAAATTTTTTTGTTTTTTATCCTGTAAATATTGACAACAGATTAAATTCGTGCTAATATATTTTATGTACTTTATTTGGGTCAGTAGCTCAGTTGGATAGAGCACAGGCCTTCTAAGCCTGGGGTCGGGAGTTCGAATCTCTTCTGGCTCACCAAATTAATGTTAGACGAACCAACAAAACAGCTTATCTATTTCTAGGTAAGCTGTTTTGTTTTTATCTTTCATCTCCTTTTTCAACTGCTTTTTCTTTTTTACTGTCCCATTTTTCCAAATCGTCTATGTTTTTTCCATTTAAGTTAAATGCTCCTAAACTTTTATATTTTCCACAATCTACATAAACCATTGGTTTCATAAAGTCTTGATGCAGTAATTTCACGTTTACTCCCTCTTTTTGTGAGGTATGTCCTACTACCATTGCATATCTTTGTGGCCAACTGATTGGTCCATTTTCGTTCTGGTCTTTTTCTGCTCGATACCATAATGTATTTTTAAATTTTTGTAATACTTGATTGTTTTGCGTTGTATGCCCATTTTTTTGTAATTCAAATGCCTTGTTTAAATTGAAGTTTTTATCATATTCATACAATTGTGCGTCAAAAAAGGCATGTGCTAGTGCATAATCACATTCGCCTTGATGTGCAGTTACTTGAACTGGCTGATTTCCTAACCAATCCATAAATTGATGAATGTTGATGTTTTTACTGATGTACCCATTTTGTAATGCGTTATTAACGGTCTGCGAGAAGTTTGTTAGTTTTTGATAGGTTGTGGTTCCTTTGTTGTTTAATAGTTCCCATTTGGCTCGATTGTATAAACCACTTTGTGTAAATCCATCTAATTCGGCTTTGATACAGTTGTATGCAAATTCATCATGATTTCCTGGTAAGTATTGTACTCGACCATTATCACTTAGTTCTTTGATTTGTAATAGGATTTCTACCCCATATTCTCCCCTATCCATGGCATCTCCTAAGATGATTACTTTTAGGTTTGGATCTTGTTGTAGTTTTGTTCTTACAATGTTCCACCTTTGTACATTGCTATGTAAGTCCCCTATTACAATGGTTTGTGGTTCTGTTTTTGGTGCTATGTTCTTTTGTAATTGTGGCCTTGGTTGTTGTACTGTTTTATTTAAAACTGGTTTTCCGATTTTTGGTGGTTCTACTGTTGGATTTTCTTTTGGCTGTACTTGGTTTGCTTCTTTCTCTTTTATTTTTTGATATTGTCTTTCAAATTCTGCTACTACTCGATCGGCTTGTATTTTGTTTTGTATGAAGCCTGCTACTTGGCTTTGTATTTTTTGCATTTCTTTTGTCTCATTAGAAAAGGCTGACCAAGCATTGTTTTCCTCTAACTGTATACATCCTAAAAATGGCATTTTACCATTTCCTACTGTTGTTAATAATTCTTGGTATACTTTGGTAAATCCTTCTGGGTCTTTATCGTATATTTGTTGTGGTGTTCCAATTTTAGGTAATAATACATAACTCGTGTTTATTTTTCCCTTTACATCTGCTTTTTCCCATGTACGTATTTCCCATAAAATTTGGTCTGCTATCATTCCTGTTGGTGAATAGTCCATAATTTGCATGTTTTGTGTTTTTGGAGGCATAGTTTGCTGTGGTAATGCTAAGTTTTTTTCCTTTTTTTGCCCAAAAAAGGAAGCGATTTTTTGAAAGATTTTTGGCTTTTCTGTTTGCATGCTTGGAACGGTTTTTTTACATTGTTTTGCTAGTCGATTGATTTGTTTTTTCTTGTTTTCTTCTGCTGTTTTGGTTGCATAACGCTCGTTTTGGTTTTCTCTTTTGATGTATTTTCCTATGTTTTGTGCTAAACTTTTTTTGCTTGCTACACTATCAAATTGATACCATTTTCCTCTTAAGTTGATTTGGTTGTAGTTTTGCCCTTTCTCGTTTTTTACAATATTTGATTCAATCCCCTGTAATTCTAGTGCTGCTTTCATAATGTTGGCAAATCCTTTGTTATTACATTTTCCTTTTACTAATCCATCGATGATTTCTGCTCCTTCACGTTTTGTGTATTGTATGTTTTTTCGGATGCTTAATGCTGTTTTTACGAATCTGGTTAGGTCTCCATCTTTTGGTGAAATATCTTTTGTTAGTTGTTTGATTTGCTCCCTTAGTTGCTCTAGTGTTTGTAAAGATACGACTTGATTATCATAATCAGATAATATAATTCTTATGTCTTCTTTCTTATATGCTTGTTGTTCGTATTTTTGAATTTTACTTTCTAAGTCCGTAAAAAATCCAGTACATTCTATCGTGATTTGGTTTTGTGTTTTTGTGATTTGTGTGATTCTACCTTTTTTCATTTTTCCCCTCTCTTTTGTTTAGTTTTTTACATCTTATCATATCTTATTTCTTAATACAAGCCTATTTTTCTGCTTGTATTAAGGTTCGAATGGTTTCATAGAGATATGGCTTGTATTCTTCGATTGGTAATGGTTCTTGATACAAAATCGAATTAAAACAGGTGGAACTGACTAATTCGATTATCATAAATAGGGTTACTTCTGGATTTTTTAGTTTGATTTTTTTTTCGTTTACTCCTTTTAAGAATAATTGATAGACACCGTCTTCTTTTTTTTCGCTTTCTTCGTATATTTTGATTACGGTTTGACTATAGATTCCCCATGATAGATTTTTGGATATGAATTTTAAAAGGGTTGGTGCTTTTATTAATTCATTGATTACATGGTTAATGATGAATATGACTTGGTCTGCTAAGTTGGTGATATAGTTTTTTCGCAGTTCTTCTAAGGCTTCATGAAATAGTTTATGAGATTTTTTAGCAATTAATATGTCTCTTATTTCATATTTGTCTTTAAAATATAAATAGAATGTGCCTTTTGCGACTTCTGCATTGTCTACAATTTCTTGTATGGATG
Organism: uncultured Clostridium sp.; assembly: GCA_948465625.1. GTDB lineage: Bacteria > Bacillota > Clostridia > TANB77 > CAG-508 > CAOJXM01. The sequence continues at coordinate 3,478 of CAOJXM010000013.1, forward strand.
TGTCTTTTATTCCTTTTTCAGTAAATAGTTTAAATGCTGTATTTAATAGTTTTTCTTCTTTTTCTTTTTTGTTTTCTTCTTTTTCCACAATGAACACCTCCGTTTTCTTTATTATGACATATTTTAGACGATTGGTCAATTGTTTTAGAAATAATTATTTTTCTATGTTTTTGCCATAATTTGATTTCCCTTACTCTTTTATGGTTTTAATTATTTTATCTTTTTTCAAAAAAACTATTGACCATTGGTCATTTTTGAAGTATAATATCATTTGATGACCAATAGTCATTTTGAAGAAAGGACTTTTGTTATGCAAAAGTTTGGTAATTTTATTTGCAAACACAGAAAATTGATTTTAGTTCTGGCATTATTGCTTTTAATTCCTTCTGTTATTGGAATGAAAGCTACTAAAATTAATTACGATATTTTGGTCTATCTTCCAGATGATGTTGAAACGATTCAAGGGGAAAATATTTTATCAAAAGATTTTGATATGGGTGCTTTTTCTGTGGTAATTCTAGAAGATATGAGTACAAAAGATATTTTGTCTTTAGAGGAGAAGTTCAAGGAGATTGAGAATGTAGAAAAGGTTGTTAGCATGGCTGATGTGATTGGCACGAATGTTCCAATTGAGATGATTCCTACTGATTTAAAGGATAAGTTTTATCAAGGGAATTCTACCATTATGTTGGTTACGTTTAAAGAACCAATTTCTTCTGATATGACCATGCAAACAGTTGAGACGTTAAGGGAAATAACGGATGAGCATTGTAAGATAAGTGGTATGACTGCTACAATCCTGGATACTCGTGATTTGTCAGATTCCGAAATTGTAGTGTATGTTGTGATTGCTGTTGTTTTATGCTTGCTTGTGTTAGAGCTTGCTTTGGATTCTTATGTTGCTCCTATTTTATTGCTTCTTAATATTGGTATTGCTATTTTATATAATATGGGAAGTAATGTGTTTTTGGGGCAAACTTCGTATATTACAAAAGCGATTAGTGCTGTTTTGCAACTTGGTGTAACAATGGATTTTGCTATTTTCTTGTATCATAGTTATATGCAGGAAAGAGAACATACTCATGATAAGGATTCTGCTATGGCTGTAGCAATTGGTAAGACTTTGTTGTCTGTGGTAGGAAGTTCGCTTACTACGATTGCTGGTTTTTTGGCTTTGTGTAGTATGAATCTTACTTTAGGAAAAGATATTGGGCTTGTTATGGCAAAAGGTGTGTTATTAGGTGTTATTTGTGTGGTTACAATTCTTCCTGCTATGATATTAGAACTTCATGGTTTGATTGAGAAGACAAAGCACAAAGAGTTTTTGCCTAAGTTTAATGGCGTTAAAAGTTTTGTGATGAAACATTATAAATGGATTATTGTGGTTTTTTGTATTTTACTACCAATTGCTTTTTATGGTTATCAAAATACAGATATTTACTATAATTTAGATAAGTCTCTGCCTTCTGATTTGGCTAGTGTTTCTGCTAATGATGAATTGAAAGAGAAGTTTAATATGGTTTCGATGGAGCTTTTGTTGATTGATAAGGATGTTCCAGATTATGAAATGAATGCAATGTTAAAAGAGATTGAGAGTTTAGATGGAGTTGAGTGGACTTTATCGGCTTCTAAGATAACTGGTTCTAGTATTCCAAAGGAGTTGTTACCTGCTGATTTGTTGGCAATTTTTCAAAATGATTCTTATCAGCTTGCTTTGATTAATTCTAAGTACGAAATGGCTACTGATGAGTTGAATGAACAAGTTACAAAGGTGAATGAGATTATAAAACGTTATGATGAGAATGCTATTTTAGCAGGAGAAGGTCCTTTGATGAAGGATTTGGTTGAGATTAGTAATCATGATTTTAATAGTGTGAATACGGTTTCAATTGGGATTATCTTTTTGATTATGATTATGGTTTTAAAGTCGATTTCTTTGCCAATTATTTTGATTGTTGGTATTGAGTTTGCTATTTTTATTAATATGGGTATCCCTTATTATACGAATACGATTTTACCGTTTATTGCTTCGATTGTAATTGGAACGATTCAACTTCGGTGCAACAATTGATTATGCTATTTTGATTACAACGAAGTATGTGTCTAATCGAAAGTGTGGTAAGTCGAAAATAGAAGCGGTTGATGAGGCTCTTAGTAGCTCGATTGGTTCGATTGTGGTAAGTGGTCTTTGCTTCTTTGGTGCTACTTTTGGTGTTGGCTTTTATTCGAAGATTGAGATGATTGGTTCTTTGTGTACGTTGATGTCAAGAGGTGCTATTGTTAGTATGGTTTGTGTAATTATGGTTTTACCATCATTTTTATTGTTGTTGGATCGATTGATTTGTAAAACGACAATAGGTATGAGAAAAATTGATGATTAAGAAAGGATTTGATTGATATGAAGCAGAAGATAGTTTTTAAATTAACTTCAGGGGTTTTGTTGGGTACGATGCTTATGTATACTTCCCCTGTTTTAGCTTTTACGAAGGAGGAAACGGTGTATTCTAAATTGGATGGAACTGGTCGTTGTTATCAAACGATTGTGAATAATCATTTAAAAAATGACGAACAGGCTGAATTGCTTGAGGATTTGTCTGATTTGTTGGAGATTCACAATGTAAATGGTAGTGAAGAGTTGACTCAAAATGGGAATGGTTTGATTTGGAAAGCGAATGGAAATGATATTTATTATCAAGGAAATTCTCAAAAGGATTTACCTATTGCTTGTGATGTTTCTTATTTTTTAGATGGTAATGAGATTTCTGCTCAAGATTTGGCTGGTAAAAGTGGTAAGGTTAAGGTGAAACTTTCTTACCAAAATCAGGATGCTCATGTGGTAAGTATAAATGGTAAAGAGGAAACTTTGTATACTCCTTTTGTTGTGGTAGCAGGTACGATTTTAGATAATACAACTCATAGGAATATTGAGATTACTAATGGAAAGGTGATTGATGATGGTACCAAAACAATGGTGATTGGTTTGTGTTTACCTGGTTTACAAGATAGTTTGGGAGTAAGTGCTGATACGCTTTTGATGCCTAATTGTATTGAGATTTCAATGGATGCAACTGATTTTGAGTTGAATTCGATTGCAACTTTTGTTACTCCAAAGTTGATTGAGGATACAGATTTAAGTTTGTTTGATGAATTGGATCGTATTTATGATAAGGTTCGTCTGTTAGAAGCTTCTAGTAAACAGTTAGTGGATGGTGCTAATTCTTTACGAGATGGTGCTTCTACTTATCATGAGAAGTCTTCTGCGTTTTATAATGTTATGAATCAGTTTTCTTCTGGAGTAAGTGACGCAAATGCTAGTTATTCTAAGATTAATTCTGGTATTGATACATTACAACAAGGTAGTGCTTCTTTAGAGTCTGGTGCTAAAACAATTAGTGATGGTACGAAAGCGGTTAGTTCAAATTTGCAAGTATTGGATTCTAAGTTAGGCGATTTGCAATCTGGGATTAAGAGTTTACAAGCAGGAGAAAAGCAGTTAGCAGATGGTTTGAATTTAATTGTTTCTGAAGTGAATAAGGTTGCTATTCCAGATTATTCTGCTAAGATTGCAGATTTAGAGAAGTTGGTAAATGCAAATACTTCTACTAAAGAGGCTTTGAAGGCTTCTAATGCTAGTTTGAATACACAATTGAAGAATGCTACTGATGAGAGTATTAAGGCTACTCTTAAGGCTCAAATTGAGGCAAATGAGTCTTTGATTTCTTTGTTAGATACGAATACAAAGGCTACGAATTCTACGATTGCTATGTTGAAGTCTACGGATACGAGTACTATGAAGGAGTTACAAAATGGATTAAATGGTTTGAAGAAGGGGCTTAGTGATTTACAAGCTGGTACACAGGATTTGTATGATGGCTCCAGTGCTTTAAAGGGGGCAACGAATACTCTTTCTACGAAAACAAATGAGTTGTATGAGGGTTCTAAGTCTTTATATGAAGCTTCTCTTAAGGTTTCTGAAGGTACTAAGACTTTACGTTCTGGTTCAAAACAAATGAAGAATGGTTTAAATACTTTGGATGTTTCTAGTCAACAGTTGACACAGGCTAATTCTCAATTGGTGGATGGCGCTAATTCGCTATCTTCTGGAGCTACTTCTTTGGCAAATGGTATGAATCAGTTTGATAAGGAAGGAATTCAAACAATCTGTCATTATTTGAATGGTGATTTGAAGGATGTTTCTACTAGATTGGAGTTGTTACAAGATTTGGCAGAGCAGTATAGCCATTTTACGATGCTTCAGGATGGTTGCAAGGGAAATGTTAAGTTTATTATGATGATGGATAGCATTAAGAGGTCTGATGAACAAAAGGATGTAATTGTTTTAAATGAGGATAAGAAGTATTAAGAATATAATAGGAGTGCTTTGTTGTAAGACAACAGCACTCCTATTGTTTTATTTATCCCATTATAGGGGGCTTTGTAGGAGATGTCCTTGTCTATAAGGGAGTATAGAAAGGAATGAATGCCCTTACCTTTTTATGAGGTGGTTATTTTTAGATTTTTAAAATTAAAATTTAGGATGTTTTTTGGTGAAATATTGATTTTTTACAAATTGATTTTTGGATACACAAATTTTTAAATTGAGCTTAAAACATCTCCTACAAAATGAATGACTTGTTTGATGAAGTATCACATGATTGGTTGATACTTTTTTAGTTTTTAATTCTTTTTTGGAAATTTTGATTGATTTCTAATTTTTTAAGAATTTTTTTGGATAAAATTTTTACTATGATTTTTCGGATTGAAAAATATAGGAAAAAAAATAGTAATATTTGAATCATCATACTGTTTCCTCTTTTATTTTTGATATGTTCTTATATTACTACATTTTTCTACGAATGTCAAGGAAAAGTTTACGACAAAATTCTCCAAATTACTACAGACGCAAGCATTCCGACAAGGTCAGCTAGTAAGGCTGCTTTTAATACATATTTGGTTTTTTTGATGCCAACTGCACTGGTGTAAAGGGCTATGGTGTAAAATGTGGTTTCTGTTGACCCCATTATGGTTGAGGCAATTAGTCCTATGGTGCTGTCTACTCCATATTGTGAGATGATGTCGGTTGCTACTGCCATTGAGGCACTTCCTGAGATGGGTCTTAACATGGCAAGTGGCATGATTTCTGCTGGAATTTTTAGTATGGTTAGAAGTGGTGATAGGATTTTTACGATTAAGTCTATGAGACCAGATGCTCGCAATGCACTAATGGCTAAGAAGATTCCAATTAGGGTCGGAAAGATGTTGTATACGATTTGTAACCCTTCTTTGGCTCCTTCTAAAAAGTTGTCATATACTTTGTTTTTTTCTTTTACGCCATAGATTATGATAAGTAATAGGATTGCTGGCATGGCTAATGTGGATAGGTAATTAATCATGTTTTCCTCCTTACAAGTATTTTGGCACAAGTGATTCCCGCTATGGCTGCACAAATGGTGGCTATCCATACTGGTAGTATGATTTGGGTTGGATTGTTTGAGCCAAGTGAGGTTCTAATGGCAATGACGGTTGTTGGTATGAGTTGAATGGATGCTGTGTTGATTATGATAAACATGCACATGGCATTGGTTAGGGTGTCTTTTTGTGGGTTTTCTTTTTGCATGCTACTCATGGCTTTTAATCCGAAGGGGAGTTGCTGCATTTCCTAATCCTAGTATGTTGGCTATCATGTTCATGGCGATTTCTTCTTGTATTTGTGGATTGTGTTTTATGTCAGGAAATAAGAAGTGGATGAGTGGTTTTAGGGCTTTGCTTAGTTTTTTAGTTAGGGTGGTTGTTTGTGCAATTTTCATGATACCATTCCATAGACACATGGTTCCTAAAAAGGTGATGGATAATTCTACTGCACTACTTGCAGAGGAGAAAATTGAATTGTTGATTGCTTCTATTCTCCCTGTTAAGATGGCATAGATAAAAGATAGGATGATGAAAGTTGGCCAAATTGCGTTTAACAATAGGGTTTCCTCCTTTCTGTTTTTTGTCTTTTTTGTTTTTTTATTTTTTTCCTATATCTTTTTACAGTTTTTGTTAATTTTTCATTGACACTTTTTGTCGTTTGTGGTATTATTCTGATTATAGAAAACTGTCGAATTTCAGATTCGTAATTTCTATCGTTTAAGTTTTTTCATTTTATTTAAATATATTGTTTAGGAGGAGTTTTTATGATTAAATCAACTGGAATTATAAGAAGAGTAGATGAGCTTGGTAGAGTTGTTCTTCCAATCGAACTTAGAAATAAATTTGGTATCGCAGAAAAAGACCCTATGGAAATTTTTGTAGATGGTTCTTCTATTATTTTAAAGAAATATGAACCAAATTGTATTTTCTGTGGTTCTTCTAAAAAATTAACTTCTTATAATGATAAGCTAATTTGTAGCAAATGTCTTGAGAAGATTGGAAAATTATCATCAGAACAAGATGAAACAATAGAATAATGGTTAAGACTTACTAATTTTTGTTAGTAAGCCTTTTCTTTATATAAATTTTTGATAGATTTCGTTTTTGCTTACTTTTCTGTCTTTTGCAATTTGTTTGATGATTTCTTTTTGCTCTAATCCTTGTTTTTCATAATGCTGATAGTGTTCTTGTAAGCTTAATTGGTTTAAGTTTTCTTTTGTTTTTTCTTTTTTGGTTTGGGTGCTTCCTTCTATGATGATGACATATTCTCCTTTTGGTTCTATTAAGGTTTCTAGCAGTTGCTCTGCATTTCCTTGTTGATAGCTTTCATGGATTTTGGTAAGTTCTTTGGCTAATACGATTTTTTGATTGGGAATGTATTTTTGTAAGTCTTTTAGTGTGTTTTTTAGTTTATGTGGTGCTTCGTATAGTAATGTGGTTTTGGTTTCTTCTTGTAGTTGTTCTAATTTTTCTGTTCTATTTTTTTTGTTTAAGGGTAAGAAACCAATAAAACAAAATTGGGTTGCATCGATGCCAGAGGCGATGAGTGCACTTATTAAGGCACAAGGACCTGGTATTGGAGTTACTTTGATGTTGTTTTGCAAGGCTTGTTTTACAATTTCTCCTCCTGGATCGGATATGACTGGTGTTCCTGCATCACTTACTAGGGCAATGTTTTTTCCTTTTTGTAGTTGCTCGATTAGTTCACTGGTTTTGGTTTCTTCGTTGTGCCTATGGTAACTAATCATTGGCTTACTAATTTCTAAATGGTTTAATAGTTTTTTTGTGTGCCTTGTGTCTTCTGCTGCTATGATATCGACTTCTTTTAAGATGCGAATGGCTCGCAAGGTAATGTCTTCTAAGTTTCCAATTGGTGTTGCTACTAAATATAATTCTCCCATATTTTTCTCCTATTTTTTATGATATATTTCTAATATTTCGTCTGTGTATTGCCCTTCTTGTTGGTAAATGTAGATTGGTTTTTCTATTTTTAAGAATGGCTTGGCATTTTTGATGGCTTTGATTAGTACTAGGTTTGGTGGTTTTTCTTGTGATGGATAGATGAATTTTATGTTTTTGGGTTCTAGTTTGTTTTTTCTTAAGGTTTCGATTAAGTCTACTAATCGTTCTGGCCTATGTACTAGATAAAGACTTCCTTTGTCTTTTAACATTTTAAAGGATATTTTTATAAAGTCTTCTAGGGTTGCTTCTATTTCATGTCTTGCAATTAGTTTGTTTTGTTTTGGGTTTGGTATTCCTGTATTTTGTTTTTTGTAAGGTGGATTGGTTACGATGGCATCAAATTCTTGGATTGGTAGGGTTTTGTCTATGTTTTTTATGTTGTCATTGATGATTTGTATTTTGTCTTGTAATTGGTTTAGTTCTACACTTCTTTGTGCCATTTGTGCCATTTGTTTTTGGATTTCGATTGCTAGGATTTGTTTTGGGTTTGTTTTTTTACATAGTAGTAGTGATAAGATTCCAGTTCCTGTTCCTAGGTCTAATATTTTGGCATTTTCTTTTATTTCTTTGGCAAAGTCAGATAGTAGTATGCTGTCTATGCCAAAGCAAAATTCTTCTTTGTTTTGTATGATTTTTAGGTTTTCATATTCTAGTTCGTCAATTCTTTCGTTTGGCTTTAATTCCATTTTTGCTTCCTCACATTCTTTTCTTTGTTTTCATATTATATATTAATTTGGGACTGATGTAAAGTGTGAGGTGTTTTTGATGGGAAATGGTAAGGGAAAAAAGAAAATAAATTTGGCTCACAAAAAAGAGAACATTGTCTGTTCTCTTAATGAAGTGGAGTGTTTTTTATGCAAATTGAATAAAGCGGTTCGCTGTTTTAAGTTTTATTCTTTTTTTAAGTAGTTATTCTTTTTGGACAAAGATTTCGTTGAATTTGATTTGGTTGTCTAAGAAGCTTTGGTTTTCTTGCCCATTGATGAGAATTTTGATGCTTTCGATTTCGTTTAGTTGGGTTAGGGTGTTTACAATGGAGTATATGGTGTTGCTTTCTTCTTCGATTCCGCCAGGATGGTTTTTGATGAATTCTTCTGATAGGTCTAGATATAGGATTTTGTCTTTTAATTCGATTTTGTTGATTTTGGTTCCTTCTGGTATGGCTCGTTGTAGTTTTTCGTCTTTTGGTCCTTCGATTAATAGGTTTAATAGGGTTTCATAGGGTTGTTTGACTAATTCTTTGACATCAATGGTTCTTGCTTCTGGGATTAAGTTTTTGGTTTCTTTGTTGGGAAAGTATAAGGATACAATGGTTCTTC
>CAOJXM010000014.1 GCA_948465625.1 uncultured Clostridium sp.
ATATTTGTTAGCATAAATCCCAACAGAATAACCATTTTCTTCGATTTTATTACAAAAGGTATTAATAATGTTACTTAATACTTGTTTATCTAATGTTGCTTGTATACTATCTTCTATATCATACCATATATTTAATTTTATTTCTTTTTTATATGGATTGATTAATCTTAATACATGCTCTGCTTCTGAGTTTGCTTTTTGTATGGTGTTTGCATAGGAATATAGGTACACACCAAAAGGGATGCCTAGTCGAATACATTCTTCTACATTTCGTTTAAATTGGATATCATCTTGTTGTTCTACATTCATGCCAAATCCACAACGAATAATGGCAAAATCGATTTCGTTTTTTGCTTTTTCCCAATTGATGACACCGTTATGTTTGGACACATCTACTCCTTTTAACATTTTAATTTTCCTCCTTGATTCTGATTTTTTTCATATCTGCAATGCCTCCTGCTGACATGGTTGCAAAGATACAGGTAATGATGGTTTCTAATATTGTCATATTTTCTACTTTGAATAGAATACATATAATACTTGCTAATATTGCAATTATGATATTTTGTAAAGGGATATAACGATTGTCTAGTCTGGTTAGTTTGGTTATTTCTCCTGCAATTAGTGTTAACGCCATGATGATGATTGCTATTGTTATTTCCATATTATTTCTCCTTCCTATTTTAAAATTAATCCAATAAAACCACCTGCTAAGGCTCCTACTATGGTACCTATTATGGTGGTCGTTATTTTGTTCCAATTTTGTACTGGTTTTTCTTTGATTTCTTTTAGGTCGTTTTTGATTTCTACTACATCGTTTTCTACATTGGTAACTTTGTCATCCATTTTGGTTAATGCAACATATACATTGCTTAGTTCTTTGATTTGGTCTTCTTGTTTTTTTAATTTTTCTTCTTGTTCCGTGATTCTTTTGGTATTTGATTTTACTCGTTCTTCTACTGTTATTAGTCTTTCTACTAATTCTGTTTTTTCCATATGCTTTCTCCTAATCTACAAAAAATGTGGCATTAAATGGTAACCATGTGTTAAGTGGAATTTTTTCATTTGAACTTACTCCATAACGCTCTATATAAACATTACCACTATTTTCGATAAATAGAAGCCATTTATTCATTAAACTACCTTGGCATAAAGTATATATACTTGACCTAGGTCTAAAACCTGTTGGTAAAGTAGCTATCTTGGTAATTTGTCCTGCTACTATTTCTGCTGTAGGTGTTACTGCTCCTGTAATCTGAACCATTTTTCCAACTTTTCGATAAACTGGATTTACTGAAGTCATATTTGTTTTTTTAAACGCACTTGTTAATGGTAAATCAATCCAACCAGTGTCATTTGGACTTATTTCAACCCAATCTCCCCAAGTTTGACTACTATCAAAGGTTCTAGAATAAATTCTCACTTCATTATTATTTGCCATTATAGTTTGTATGTATCTATCTTCTCTTGCAATATTTTCTACTTTTAATTTGAATGCTGTATTACTAATAGGACAATTTTTTAAACTAGCACTTATACTCGCATTTTCTGAACAATAATTGCCTATTTTCGTAAAATTGTTTAAATCTTCTCCTGACTTTATAACATTTCCAATACCATAAATTTGTGAAAATATATCTGTGTTATTTACCAGTTTTACCCACTCTCCATTATTTTCATTAGTAATTAGTGTATTAAGCCTTCTTATCCATATTTCATCTCTAGCGTTAACATTAATTATTTGCAATAATCGATTTGGTATATTAATAGTAATTACCTCTAATCTAAATCCATTATCTCTTATTGGGCAATCTATTAATGTATTTGTTATTCCTCCATTTTCTGAGTGATACAACCCTACTTCTGTTATATCGTTTAAATCTTGTCCTTTTTGTATAATAGTTCCATATTGTAAATCTGTTTGCATTTTATTTAAGTTTGCCGCGTTAAGCGGTGTGTTTGTACTTGGATTATCTTCCCATTTTACCATTGTTATTCCTCCTCTTCTATAATTTCTAACCTTTCATTTAACCTTTTATTCTCTTCTATTAATTCTTGTATAGCTTTCCATGCTAGCGAAGTCATAGAATATTGCTCTATGCCTTGTCCATTTTCTGAAATTATTTCTGTTGGACAATTATATCCTTCGCCTATTATTAATCCTAAATGTTGCTTGCTTTCGTCTTTTTCTTCTTTTAAATTATATAAACATATATTTGAATTTTTTATTAAATCTAAAGCACTCTCATTAAATTGTTTTATATTTTTCTTTTTTGCTTTTAGCGATGTTTGTATTAAAGTCGGTGTAACAATCCTATTTTTCCATATCGAAACTTGTCCTACACAAATTACATAATTTCCTTCTTGAGACAATAATGCTATTTGTCCATCCACATCATTATTATCAATCAAATTTATTCCATCATACCCCATTGCTAGATATTTAGTCTTATTTAGATTTTCCAGTATTATACCACCTTCTGTGTAATTCTTTTGTATTATTATTTTTCCACCAGAAATATTTGCATTACATGCATACATTTCTCCATTATGACCAATTTTAAACGGTGCATCTGCTCCTGTTTCACTTCCTGCCCAAAACGCCCATTCTTCTCCATCTTTTCCACAAATTCCGACTTGTTCTCCTTTTAAAATATTATTGTTTACTTCAAAGCCCGCTATTTTACCTGATGTTGTTGTTACTTTTCCTGATACAGTAGCATTAATACAAGCCATATTTCCATTTGTATCTATTTTAAAATTTCCGTTTGCTGTGACATGTCCTTCTAAAGCTATTTTACCTGATTTTATTTTTATTTCTTCTGGAGACTGATTAATCATTGAAATAATTTCATCGTCTCCTACCTTTTTGGATACTATACTACTAATACTATCTGTCGTCTGCTTTATTTCTGACTTTGCTGTTATTAACTCTCCTTTTGTTGCATATTCACTAGAAACACTAGATGTTATTTCCTCTGCTTTTATATCAATGGCTGATTGCATTTCTTCTGTATCACTATAGCCTTCTAATTTCTTATCTACTGTTAAGCTAATTTTTTCTGCTGTTTGTTCAATCGCTGAACTCAGTTGCATATTGGTTACATACCTATCAGTAAAATCATTTTTTATGATATATTCTGCACATAAATTATTGTTGTACTCGTCTTTGATATAAATGTAGTTATCTCCTTCAAATAAGGGTATTTTTACCTCTCCTAATTCCTCTACTACCTCTTCGTTCAATACATAAGTCACATCATATTGTGTTTTTCCAATTCTACGAATTACTTTTGCTTGATTGTTTTCTATTATTAAATCATCATGCACATTTCCCTTTTTTCGTAATTCTTGTGTTTCTATTACAATTTCTTTTCTATTTTCGGTTGGTTTATTTCGAGATTGGGTATCTACTGTTATAATATATTTCATTGTGTCACCTCCTGATTTGGATATAAACTATTGGAAGGATATAAATTAGAACTAGGATAAAGATAATTATTGTATTCCTTTATCCCGCATAATTTAAACTTAAATAATTCCGTTTCTTGACAATTTTCTAATATAATTTGATTGCTTCCTTCTATCACTCGTTTATATTCCACACTATTTTCTACCTTCTGCTTAATGCTATCTAAATCTTGCTCTACTTGTGTTAATTTGGCATCATGTTCTGATGTTTCTTCTACTAATTGTGTAATTTTTGCATTTTCTTGGTCAATTTGGCTTTGAACTCTTCTATTAATTGTTTTTTGCGAAGGTGTTCTTGTTGTTGTTTCTTCTTTTGCTTTGTTTTGTATTTTGCTAGCAATACTTGCTTTAAATTTCCCCTTGTATTCACTAGACCCTTGGTAAATAACCTGTTTTCCATCGATTATTAAAATATCCCCAACATCTAAACTAGGATCAATAATACTATCCCCTTCAAAGCTATATACTATTAGATTTTGATATACCTCATAAATATTATCAATCTGTTCTTGTTTTACCATATACATATTATCTTGACTAATGTAAATTGTATTATTGGTATCATTACCTTTTTCAAATACTTGTACTCCATCTTCATACTTGATTCTGCTAACTTTAAATGAATCTCCCCATGTAAAATTTTGAAAATTTTTAAGGGATAATTCTGCCACATTTTCTCCTATTTTTTTGATGTATAATTTTCCGTCTCTTCCAATACAAGCAAATCCCCCTGCTTGCTCTGCAATATAGCTTAAATAGGTTCTAGCAGATACTGTATTGTCATATACTGCAATTTCTTGATTTTGGTTCAAAAAAGAAGTAGAACCGTAATTCTACTCCAGCTTTTATGCAAATATCTTGTAATACTTTCCTAATTGTACATGGATATTTTAATTTGCTTCCGTCATAATTAAATTCAAATTTTATCATGTTGTCTAGTAATTTTAAAGTTACGGTATAGTCATCATCTTTTTCTATTTCATCTACATTAAAATAGCCAATTGGAATGATTTCTCCTGTTATTCCAGATTCTATATAAATGCTATGAATGGTTTCTGGCACCACACTTTTATATAGCTTTAATTCTACTGCTTGTGAGGTAACCGAACCTAATGTAAATTCGTCATTGGTAAATAGTGTTTGAGAAAGTTTACAGGCCAAAACATACTTCATATCAATCTCTATTTCGTTGATATAGATTTTTAATACATGCCTTGTGCTTGGCTCATATATACTAGCTTTATAATTGTTACTTGTTTGATACATTAATGATTAACCTCCTCTACAATTCGTTTTTGTTCTTCTGTTAATTCTTTTTGCATTAAATTAAAAGATACCTTCCATTTTGTGTTTGATGTGCTTTCTGCTAATTCTGTTTGTATCATATCCACTTTTCTTTTGGATACTCTAAATTTGGCATTATGCAAAATGCCCCCTTCTACTACTGGAACTTTAATGCTTAGCACTAATGGATTCACATAGGTTGTTTGAATTAACTCTTCGGCTTCTTCTTCTGAATTAAAGTCCCAAGCCATGGAAAGTTTTAATAATCCAACTGCAATTGGATTATCGATTAGTGAACCATCTATTGCTGATGAATAACTGTCTTTGTCAGTATCTTCTATATCGGCACTATAACTAGATGGTGTTGGTAAAATTGTGTTTCCTTTTTTCCATATCATAGTTGTTCCCCCTTTCTTACGAAAAAAGCACCTGCTGATACAGATGCTTTTTTATGTTATTTGTAACTTTATTATTCTAAATTATCAATTGCATATTGTGCTTCTTCTTTTGTAAATCCTTCTACTGTTGATGTTAATTGATTATAAATTCTATTTTTAGACATGTTCATGTTATTTTGATAACTTTTTGCTTTTTCTAGTGCATTTTCCTTCCAATCTACATCAATATTATCAATTGCATATTGGGCTGCCTCTTTGGTAAATCCTTCTACCGTTGATGTTAATTGTCTATAAATTCCATTTTTAGACATGTGCATTGTTCTTGAATAACTTTCTGCTTTCTTTAAAGCATTTTTTTCTTCTGTCGTAGGTTCTCTTCCTAAAGAATAAGTTACAGTAATTTTATCGCCTTCATGAATTACCGTATTTGCTCCTGTACTTTGACTAACAAAACTACCTTTAGGCACATCGTTTGAATATTCTTCTGTTATCCTTCCATTAATTTTATTGGTATCAAACCATGTTTTGATATCCTCTCTAGTCATTGCACTAAAATCTATAACAGTTACCTCAACTTTATTATTTTTCTGATAAGTTGTAGTTGTCGCATTATCTTTATTTTTTACACTAAAAAATACAACTACTCCAATAATAACTATTGCCCAAAACCAAAGCGCTTTTTTTTCATTTTCTGTAAGCTTTGCCATTTATATTCCCCCTTTTTATTATATAAGGAAATTATATCACTTCTATTTGTCGAATGTTGTCTGTTTATGCACATTTCATATATAATTTAATAATCATAAGCAACCTTTATTTGTGCTTTTCCTGTTTGTCTAGTTTTTTCATTTATCCCTTCTATAATTTCATCTACAACATTTTTAGTTCCCCAATATATTTGAACTCTTATTGGTTTTCCATTACTACTGTTCCATTCATGATTAACTAATACATCTTCAAATGTTTCTCTTAATATATTTTGTGGTGCTGTAATTTCTGGGTTATAACTTGCTCCTGGATATTCTCCAAATTGTGCTATTATTGGACTATATGCAACATTTCCCTTTGCTAAGCGTGGCAGTGATATATAATTTAATTTTAAGCTAATTGGTTTCATTCCTACTAATCCACCTATTGCATTTGCTATACTACTTGCTCCACTTAAAATGCAATTTACACCTCTTATAACGCCATTTACCATTCCTTCAATTCCGCCTAATATGGAATTAATCACACCTTTTATACAACTCCAAATTCCATTCCATACATTAGATATAATATTTCCCACGGTATTCATTACGTTAGAAATTACTGACATTATACTATTAAAAGCCATAGAAACTTTTTCTCTTATCATGTTTACTACATTTGTTACAGTTTCTTTTATTGTTTCCCAATTCTTTACACATATTACTATTATTGCAATCAGTGCTGCTATTGCTGCAATAATCCATGTAATTGGTGACGTTAATACTGTTAATGCTGCATTAAATAACCATACTGCTGCTGTTGCTGCTGTTGTTGCTACAGTATTTGCTATTGTTGCTGCAGTATCTGCAACCTTCATTGCTGTAGTAATAACCCATTGTGCTATTTGTTTAACTAAGGCTGCTGTTGCAGAAGCAAGGTTAACAACAAAATCCTTTGCATACATTAATGCTAAAGCAAATGTTTCTGCTTTATCTGCAATTTTAGCACTTGTTAGCAATTTTATTGCAGTAGTTAACAATCCAACTACTGTAATAACCGTTTTTATTGCAAGTGCTATTCCTATTATAATTTCTGCTACAATTGGATTTTCAACAAACCATTTAAATACATCTACTAAGCCCTTTAGTAGATCCAATGATGCCGTTCCTACTGCTGAACCTATTTGTCCTAATGCATCTATTAATGGCTGCCAATCAATAGTTCCTAACTTTTCTACTATCTCTCTAATTTTCTCTGAACATATATTTAACCATTCTTGAAATTTTTCATCCTGAACAACATTATCTATTGCTGTTAGCAAATTGTTTAATGTATCAGCTAATCCTTGGATAATTGCGTCTCCATTACCATTATAATTCCATGCATTTGAATAGGCTTCTGCAATATTTCCAATAATAGACAATATATTTCCTAGAATTGAATACACTGTCCCATTAGTAATAATTTTTTCAAAACTTCCCCATACAGATGAAATCAATCCACCTATTTGTCCTGCTGTTACTTTTACTTGTTCTATTAGTCCTGTACCATAAGTATTCCATGATACTACAAGTGGATTAAAAAAATCATACATCTTTTGAGCCATTGCTCCCATTTGCATATCAACTGCACTTAAATCCAAATCAGCTGATATTCCATCACCTGCATCACCACTACTTCCTTCGTTATTATCTGAAACATTATTAACTTCTCCATGTAATCCATTTAACGATTTACTTGTTTTTCCTGCACTTCCTGCAACTTTACTCATTGAATTTGCTGTCGATTTTGCAAATATATTAACTCCACTAAATGCATATACTACTGATTGAATTGCTTTCAATAATTGATATACTAAATTGACTACAGTTTGTATTATTGGTGCAAATACACCTCCTATAGAATTTTTTAAATATTCTATATTAGCACTTAACTGCTGTGCTCCACTATCTTGACTTGATAACCATGATTGTGTACAATCACTTAATGTATTATATATACTTTTTATCTCAAACAGACCTGCTACAAATTTTATAATGCTTCCCACACCAGATATTATTCCTGCACCTATCTTTTTAATCTTATTTGTTATTGGTTGTGTAGCTTTAGTTACTTGATTAAAACCTTCTTTAAATTTACTAACACCACCTTTTACTTGTTCTAACTTACCTTTAAAAGTATTTAAAAAAGTAAGCAATTTGTTTTGACCTGATTTCTCATTACCATCAATACCTAAATTAATTTTCTGAGAATTTACTTTTCTTTTTAAACTATTTATCATTTTTTGAAATTGACTAATTGGCTTCTCTGCCTCTTCATTACTTACTTCTAATTTCACTTTTGCCTTTGAATTGCTCAATGCCTTCATTTTGCTTTTTACAGCGTCCACTACTTGTTTCATTTTGTTCGTAACTACGCTTACATCTATTTTTCGTAAATTCTTTTGAACCTGTCCTACTACAGCAACAACACTTGGTGCTATTTTTTGAAACTGTTTTATGATTTGTTCTACTTTGGTAGCTACTAACTTTTCAATTTCTTTTACTGTCATCTATTTTTCCTCCTTTCCTATAAAAATAGAGAATACCCCATCATTTATAATGAGATATTCTCTATTTTGTATTTATTTCATTTATGTTGAACTATTCAATAGTGGTATTACCAAATTCTTGCATTCCTTGCTTGAATTGTTCAATTGTAACATTATTGTCCTTCATTAATTGCTTTCCTTCTTCTACTAATTGTTTCATTGTTTTTCCATAAATATTAGCATAAACAGCACTTTCATCAGGATTTGGTTCAAATGCTGATGCCATGCCATCTTTCATTATGTAATAAAACATGGCATAACCTGCATAATATAATTCATCACTTTCGCCTACTTCTTCTTGGAATTTTTTGGTTACTTCCTCATAATTTTCAGCTGTAATTACTTCATTTTTTATACTTTTACTAAAAATATCTACACTTCCCTTATCTCCCAATAAGAACCATGCTCCTATGATTAACGCTATTGCCACGATTACAACAATGGCAATATATAGACCTGTTTTTGGTTTAGTATTTTCCATAAAATCTCCTCCTTTTATTTTAATAAAAAAAGTATATCATATCTTTTGGTCGAACTTTGTCGAATATCGTTGTACTCTATAGATAAATTTTACTTGTTAGTTAAGTAGGAACCTAATTATTTCTTATCTGCTTGCATTACTGCTCTCATCCTTCTTGTAATTTCTTCTGGTGATTGCATTCTTTCTGTATCATTTTCTGGAAACAACTTCTCAAACGTCTTTTGTAACGGTATAATCTTAGGCTTTTTATTACTCATGGCATCTGCTAAAATTAGCTTATTTGTTACTGCTTCTTGTAACCTAATTTCTTGCTTAAAATTATCCATATTGCGAATTAAATTTGCCTGGCTATAAGTATTTACTTCACGATAAGTACTATTCCAAAACTCGCTTGGCTTCATATTAAAATAATAGCAAAGTGGTTCTAGAGCATAAATCAATTCCACTAATGATTTTGTGTTCTTTATTTTATCTACAATATCTTCTAGCCCTTGAAGGTTTGAAATTGTTCTTCTGCTATCTTGCTGATTGCTTTCTCTGCTGACTTCTGAACTAACTCGTTCATATTGGTTCCTGATAAAGGATTTGATATCATGTCTGCTAGTTCCTTCTTGCTTCTTTTCTTCATAAAAAAACCTTCTTCATTGATTACCTCTGTTAATTCTTTAAATACATCTTCATAGGTCTTTCCTTTTTCTTTTCGATAATCATCTAAAAAGTCATACACTTCTTCCGAACTATGGAAAGCATGCTTTCCTTCTTCATCTTCTGCTAAAGTATACAATATTTTAGACAACGCATTTAAGTCATTATTTTGTAATGCTTTAAAATATACATCTTCAAAATTTTTACTTTTTAATGTATTTCCAATTTCAACTATTTTTCTTGTTTTTAATACTAAATTAATTTTCTTATTTTTAGTTTCTAATATCATCTTTCTCTCCTCTTTCTTTTTTTAAAAGAGCAAGTAAAATACTTGCTCTTAAACTTATGCTTGTGTAGCTGGAAAACCTTTATTTTCTTGTACTGCAGAACTTCTGTAAATGGTTACTTTTGATTTTAGCATATCATCTACTGCAATTTCTGACATGCCAACAAAACAGGTTCCTGTAAAATACCAAGTAAGTGGTTTTCCTGCTGTTGTTGCGGTTTCTTCTGGTAATTGGATATACCAATATCCATTTGTTTTTCCTTTTTCAATTGCTTTTAATTCATCATATTGTTCTTCTGTGTATAAGAACTCAATTTCCATTGTTTCTGCTTTTTTTCTTCCTTCTGTTTGTCTTTCATCATCAATGTCTAATGCACTATAAGTAATTGGCTCTGGTGCTGTTAAAAATTCTGGTATGCTTTGAATAAAAGCAATTTGTTTCCTTTCTCCATTCAATGTATCTGAATGATATACTTTTGTTAATGTACTTGTTTTTGGTTCTACCATAATAATTCCTCCTTAAATTTTATTTGATTTTTTGAAACGCATTGGTTAATGCGTTGTACCTTACTTCATAGGTACTGGTTAATTGATATTTTTGTAATGTTTCATCATAAATGCATGGGTTTGTACGAATTCTAATTAGATTACAACCTAAAAGTTTTAAATCGGTTTCATCTGCCATTTTTATGGCAAGCCCCTGGTCTTCATGCCAATGTTGAATCGAGATTTGAAAAGTATCTAACGCATTCGTTCTTTCTACACTTTTTAGTGGTGTATCAATTTGACGACAAGGAAATTGACTTTCTTTGTTAGGACACATTAGTACGACTTCCTCACTAAATTCTGATAATTTGCTGTTTACAATATCTAAAAAAGCTTTTACTCCTAATTCCATTGCCTACCTCCTTTTCTTGCTACGCATAGAGTATTTTAAATCTCTCATCCTATTATTTATCCTCCTCAGTCCTCCCCAAAATAATTGGATTTACTTTAGCAATAGCATATATAATTTTTCACAATACTATCTTAACATGGATTTTTACTAAAATTTTGCCAACTTCATGCCATCTTTTTTCTTTCTCTATCTGTTGTATAGATAATCTCCTTTTTCCTTCTTAAAAAGGTTCTTTCGGATAGTCCTAATTCTTCCATTATGTCCCATTTATTTCGTTGTAAAATAAAGTATTGATTGCAAATTTTTTTGCATTCTTCATTTAATAATTCCATTGTATTGGCTACAATTTTGTATTCCTTTAATGACTTTTGTAAATCTTTATTTTCTTCTAATTGGATATATTTGTGATATACAGGGTCTGCTATATGATTGGATGCTTTTGGCATGCCATTATGCTCTGGTATGGAGATACTCATTATATCCGCCCTTATGTTTAATATATTGATACAATTGTAATTGTATCTTTTTAAGATTTCTACTGCTTTTTTATAATCTTCTTTTGCTAATCGACTCATTTTTCTTCCTCCTTTATTTCTCTTGTGTGATTTTCTGACATATTCTTATTGTATTGCATGTCAGTAAAACTGTCAATAGTTTTTTCTAATTTTATCTGTTTACAACATAGAATAAGAATGATATAATACGACCAAAGAAGGGTGGACTTATGGATTTTGGAAGTAGATTAAAAAAAATAAGAACAGAAAAAGGAATTTCACAAAATGAGCTAGCAAAAAAAGTAGGTGTATCTAGGTCTTCCATTGCTAACTACGAAACCAATCGTAATTTTCCAACTACTGATATCTTACTAAAAATTGCAAGAGAATTTAACTGTACCATTGAGTTTTTAGTGGCAAATGACAAAACACAATCAGAGGAAACTTATGCTCAATACTATATGTGCCCTGTATACGAAGCTTCAACGATTGGTCAAGCCAATTGGGATACCAACACGATACAAGGAAGAATTCCGATTGATTATAAATTAATGAACATTGCTAATCCTGAGGAATGTTTCTTTTTGCGTATGCCTGATGAGAGTATGAATTATCTGATAAAAAAAGGCGCGTTTGCATTGATTCACAAACAAGCTAGTATAAAAAGTGGAGAAACTGCCCTTGTTTTGGTAAAAAGTCATGCTACTTTAAGAAAATATACCAAACAAAAGGATTCTATTTTGCTAGAACCACAATGTAGTAATGCTAAGCTTAAACCTGAAATTTATCCGACTGATTTACCAATTAAAATAATTGGTAAATATATGGGAAAAATAGAAATTAACCAGTAATTATCCCCCGGCTAAGCCGGGGGCTTTTTATCTTACGCCTAAAAGGCTCT
>CAOJXM010000015.1 GCA_948465625.1 uncultured Clostridium sp.
ATGAGACAAGAAAAAATATTAATAGAAGAAATCAGTAAAATCAGCTCTATGGATGCAACAAAAGATAATTTCGATGATTTACCAATTAAAACAACAGGAGATTATGCACAAGTAGAAGGAGCAATTAAAAGTTATTTAAAAGAATTTTCTGATGTTTTAAAATCAACAATGGAAGTAATGCAAGATGAAAAAATAGCTCAATTATTATCAGGAGAAAACATCAAAAATGATGGACCTGAATTTGTACAAACAAAGGAATACATAAACAATGCCAAAACAAAATTCAATGAAAATGTAACAAGATTAATTGAAATGTGTAATGAAGACACAATGATGGAAAACATCAAAAAAGAAAATTTAGATGCAAAATTTGAAGAATTATATAAAAACTTAATGTTTGATGACAAAGTAAAACAAGATTTAAAAACAAGTCAAAGCCAAATGGAAACAGCAAGCAAACAAGTTAACAATGTATTTGATACACAATTAGAGATTGTAAACTTCTTAAATGCTAATAAAGGAAAATGGGAAGTAAATGCTTCAAACCAAGTTGTATTTACAACACAAGCTCTAGTAAATCAATACAATGCATTAGTAAGAAAATTATCATAATGGATAAAATAGCTCTCTACTATAAAGTAGGGAGTGTTTTTTTGTTTAATGCATAGAAATCATGATACAAAATAGATAAAGGAATTGACACCAGAGGGAATTCATGTCATAATATAAGATATCAATTAAGAAAGAAAAGGGATCGATATGGAGATAGAAAAAATAAAAGGAATTATAGAGGCAATCTTGTTTGCAGCAGGAAGAAAAGTAGAAATAAAAGAGTTGGTTTCTGCTTTAGAAATGGAGCAACAAGATTTAATGAACATAATAGAGCAGATGAAATTAGAATATGCAGAGCAAGAAAGTGGTTTTGAAATTGTTAAAGTAGATTCTGCTTACCAATTATGCTCAAATAAAGCATATTATGAATATGTCTATCCCATTATTGACAAACGTGCTAAACCGAATCTTTCACAAGCAGCATTAGAAACCTTATCCATTATTGCCTATAACAGTGGAATTACCAGAGCACAAATTGAATCAATAAGAGGAGTAAGTGCAGACGCTACAATTTATAAATTGTTAGAATATAATTTAATTACGGATGCAGGAAAATTAGATGCACCAGGTAGACCTACTACCTATAAAGTAACCGATAATTTTATGAAAATGTTTGGTTATAGTACTTTAGAAGAATTACCAGAATTACCAAGATATAAAATGGATGAAAATCAACAAATTGTAATAGACGATTTGGTTAATCAAACAGAGGCTCCTCTACCCGAAAGGGAAGGCGAAGAAGAACAAGAACTTGAACAAGAGCAAGAGAAAATTGAACAAACAAAACAAGAAGCGATTCAAGAGGAAGAAAAAGAATAAAAGGAAGAAAGGTTTGATTAAGATATGAGTAAAAATGAGAATGAATTTGTAAAAGAAATTACCAATATAGACGAAGATTTTGCAAAATGGTATACCGATATTGTAAGGAAAGCAGAATTAGCAGATTATACCGATACAAAGGGATGTATTGCGATTCGTCCATATGGATATGCGATATGGGAAAACATACAAAAATATGCAGACGAAAAGTTTAAAAAAGCAGGAGTCAAAAATGTGTATTTACCAGTGTTAATACCAGAAAGTTTACTAAATAAAGAAAAAGACCATGTAGAGGGGTTTGCACCAGAAGTAGCATGGGTTACCATAGGAGGACAACAAGAACTAGAAGAAAAACTATGCATTCGTCCAACTTCAGAAACGATGTTTTCTACCATGTTTTCAAAATGGTTAAAATCATGGCGAGATTTACCAATTATCAATAACCAATGGTGTAATGTATTAAGATGGGAAAAAGAAACGAGGCCATTTTTACGTTCAAGAGAATTTTTATGGCAAGAAGGGCATACCATTCATGAAACTGCAAAAGAAGCAGAAGAAAGAACGTTGCAAATGCTAGATATTTATGCAGATGTAATAGAAAACCTATTAGCTATACCAGTATTAAAAGGGCGTAAAACACCAAAAGAGCAATTTGCAGGAGCAGAGGCAACCTATACCGTAGAAACACTAATGCATGATGGTAGAGCATTACAAGCAGGAACTTCACACTATTTTGGGCAAAACTTCACCAAACCATTTAATATTAAATTTTTAAATCGAGAAGGAAAAGAAGAATTTGCCTACCAAACTTCGTGGGGAATTAGTACTAGATTAATTGGTGCTTTAATTATGGCACATGGAGATGATAGGGGCTTAAAATTGCCACCAAGAGTAGCACCAATTCAAGCAGTTGTTGTACCAGTTGCGATGCACAAAGAAGGAGTAATAGAGAAGGCACAAGAGCTATATAGCAAGCTAAACGAGAAATATAGAATGGAAATTGATATAAGGGACAATGTAACACCTGGATACAAATTTAATGATTGGGAAATGCGTGGAGTACCAATCAGAATTGAGCAAGGTCCACGTGACATCGAAAACGGAGTTTGTGTGGTAGTAAGAAGGGACACAGCAGAAAAAATTACAGTTAAGATAGACGAAATTGAACACCAATTAGGTGAAATATTAGAAGAAATTCAAGCCAATATGTATCAAATATGTTTAACAAGAAAACAACAAAAAACAACCATTGCTCATAACATGGAAGAATTTATCAAAAACATAGAGGAAAATCAAGGATATGTTAAAACGATGTGGTGTGGTAAGGTAGAATGCGAAGACAAAATAAAAGAATTAACAGGAGCACACTCTAGATGCATTCCATTTGAGCAAGAACAACTAGACACCAAATGTGCTTGTTGTGGAAAAGAAGCAAAGCACATGGTAGTATGGGGGAGACAATATTAGTGGACCATTGGGGACGGTTCTTTTTGGTCCAATTTGGACCATTTGGGACGCTTCTATAAAGAGAAAGTCAAAAAGAGAGGATAAAAGTTAAGTATGAAATTGTATGTAATAAGACATGGTAGGACGAATATCAATGATGAGCATAAATATTATGGGAGTTTGGATGATGACATAAATGAAACTGGAGTTAAGCAAGCAAAAGAAGCAAGGGAGAAGGTAAAGGCATTAGATATTGATTTGATAATTTGCTCTCCTTTATTAAGGACCAAACATACTTGTGAGATTATAAATGCAAATGAAGTTTCAGTAATATATGATGATAGGATTGTAGAAAGAGAAACAGGCACATTAGAAGGAAAAGAATTAGGCGATTTTTATGATACTGATTACTGGAATTATTATTCAAAACAAAAAATAGAAGGGTTAGAAACGATTCCAGACTTATTAGGAAGGGTGAAATTGTTTTTAGATGAGATAAAAGTCAAATATGCAGATAAAAATGTACTATTGGTAACACATGGAGGAGTGGCAAGAGCAATTTATTATTATTTTAATCCTTTACCAACAGATGGTATGTTGAATGTGTTTAATACAAAAAATTGTGAAATAAAAGAATATGTTTTATAATTTAAGAAAAATAGTAGGAAAAAATTCCTGCTATTTTTCTTGATTTTACATTAGTCTGACCAGTCAGGTTTTTGAAAAAAATGTAATTTTCGTGTATAAATATAACTAAATTATAGGAGGGAAAATGAATAATATACAAATATTAGCAAATGGAAAATATCTTCCTAGAAAACAAGTAAATAATGAGGAGTTAGCAAAACAATTTGGAGTAACACCAGAATACATAGAAAATCGAACAGGAATACAGACAAGATATTACATAGAAGAAGAAAGCATAGAAGAATTAGCAATTCGGAGCTACGAAAGATTTGCTAAAAAAAATAGAAATAGATACACAAAAGATTGACCTAATTGTAGTAGCAACTACTTCAACTACCAAGTTAATGCCAGGAATTTCGTATTTGCTTCAAAAAGAGTTGCAAATTGAACACTGTATTTGTTTTGATATATTAGCAGGTTGCAGTGGCTATATTAATGCATTTGATATAGCTAGGGATTATCTTGCCTTAGGAAAGGCAAGTCATGCTTTGGTAGTAGGATGTGATGTGCTTTCTAGCTTTACCAATCCGCAAGATATGGCAACAGCGATTATTCTATCCGATGGAGCAGGAGCAACGCTTTTAGGAACAACACAAGAAAACAAACAATATCAATCAAAAATTGTGTGTAATGGTGCAAAAGGAGATATTTTAGTTTGCCAAGCAGAAGAAAAAATTAAAATGGATGGAAAAGCAATTTATAAATATGCTGTTACTGAAACAGTTAAGTGCATCGAAGGGCTTTTGCAAGAGGCAGACGAAAAGCTAGAGAATATTAAATATATTGTGCCACATCAATCCAATATTAAAATTATTCGAGCAATTGCAAGTAGACTAAATGTAGAGGAAAATAAGTTATATACGAACATTCAAACCAAAGGAAACACTTTTTGTGCAAGCATTCCCATTGTATTAGAGGAAATGTTTGCTAAAAATCTTTTGCAGCCAAAGGACAAAATCATTTTGCTAGGCTATGGTGGAGGTTTAAACACAGGAAGTATCTTATTAGAAATATAGGAAAGGAAGAAAAGAAATGAAAACAGCATTTTTATTTCCAGGTCAAGGAAGTCAAACAGTAGGAATGGGAAAAGAGTTATATGAAGAGTATGAAGAAGTAAGAAAATTATATGATATAGCAACCAAAATCACAGGTATCGATGTAGCAAAGTTGTGTTTTGAATCAACACAAGAAGAATTGAACAAAACACAAAATGCACAATTGGCAATTTTGGTAACAAGCTTAGCTCAGCTAGAAGTACTAAAACAACAAGGGATAAAAGCAGATATTTGTGTAGGTTTAAGTTTAGGTGAATACAGTGCACTAATTTATAGTGGATTTATCAGCTTAGAAGATGGAATCCGTCTTATTCAAAAAAGAGGATATTATATGGGAAATAATGTACCAGATGAAGAATACAAAATGGTTGCCGTTATTGGATTAGAGAGTTCGAAAATAGAAGAAGTTTGTAAAGAAATACAAGAGCAAGGTGGGTTTGTTGTTCCTGCTAATTACAATTATTCTGAGCAAACAGTTCTATCAGGAAACAAGGAAGCAGTAGAACAAGCAATGGAAAAACTGCAACAAAAAGGTGCCAAAAGAGTGGTAGAGTTAAAAACAAGTGGACCATTTCATACGAAAAAGTTACAAAAAGCAAAAGAGTTGTATGAGAAAGAATTGGAAAAGGTTGAGTTTAAAGTGGGGAGCGTACCAGTCATTAAAAATATAGATGGAACCATATATTCAGAGGCAGATAATATAAAAGAAATATTAGCAAATCATATCATCAGCCCAGTTAGATTTGATAAAGCAATTAAGTTAATGCTACAAGCAGGAGTAGAAGAATTTATAGAGGTAGGGCCAGGAAAAGCCTTAACTGGATTTGTAAAAAAGGAGGAATTGAAATGGAAAAAGAATTAGAAAGAAAAGAAGAAGCGTCCCAAATGGACCAAATGGGACCAAAAAGAACCGTCCCTAATGGGGACACTGTTTTGATTACAGGGGGCTCAAGGGGAATTGGTAAGGCGATTGCAGAGGAGTTTGCAAAACATAGCTATCATTTAGTGATTAATTATGTGTCTGATAAGACAGATTTGGAAGGATTAAAGGCTCATTTTAAAGGCTTAGGAGCAAGTGATGTTTTGTTTGTTAAGACAGATGTTACTAATTTTGAGAGTTGCGAAAATATGGTGAAGATGGCAGTGGAAAAGTTTGGAAGAGTGGATGCTTTGGTAAATAATGCAGGGATTACAAAAGATGGTTTGCTTATGAGAATGAAAGAGGAAGATTTTGAGCAAGTTATTAATATAAATTTAAAGGGAACTTTTAATGTAACAAGAAATGTGGTTCCTTATATGGTAAAACAAAAGAGTGGTAGAATTGTAAATATTGCTTCTGTTGTTGGTGTAGTAGGAAATGCAGGGCAAGCCAATTATGCAGCTTCTAAGGCAGGTATTATTGGTTTTACCAAAACATTAGCAAAGGAGTTAGCAAGTAGAAATATTCTAGCAAATGCGGTTGCACCAGGTTTTATTGAAACGGATATGACAAGTGTGCTTTCTGATAGCGTAAAAGAAAGTATTCATAGTCAAATTCCATTAAAACGTATGGGGTCTGCAACTGAAGTTGCTAAAGTAGTGTATTTTTTATGTAGTGAGGATAGTTCTTATATAACAGGGCAAACCATTCATATTGATGGTGGAATGGTTATGTAAAAAGGTATTTAAGTGAAGAAAGAAGGATTAGAAACATGGAAAGAAGAGTAGTGATAACAGGTGTAGGAGCAATTACACCAATTGGAAATAATGTAGAGGAGTTCTGGAAAGGCTTAAAAGAAGGAAAGTGTGGAATTGATGATATTACTTTATTTGATACCACTGATTATAAAGTAAAGCTAGCTGGAGAGGTAAAGGGTTATGAGCCAAAAGAACATTTTGATGTAAAACAAGCAAAACGTTTGGACCGTTTTTCTCAATTTGCTATTGTGGCAGCCAAAGAAGCAATGCAAGATAGCAAAATAACACCAGAAAATACAGATATGACTAGAGTTGGGGTTGTAGTAGGGTCTGGTATTGGTGGATTGGATACCATAGAAAAACAAGTAGAAAATTTGGTTACCAAAGGACCAGATAGAGTATCTCCTATGTATATACCAATGGCAATTGTAAATATGGCAGCAGGAAATGTGGCAATTGAAACAGGAGCAAAAGGAGAGTCAGTAGCAATGGTTACCGCCTGTGCAAGTGCGACTCATTCGATTGGTCATAGTTATCGAATGATTAAGTTTGGCTATGAAGATGCCATTATTGCAGGAGGAGCAGAAGCGTCTGTTACACCAACTGGAATTGCAGGATTTTGCAATATTAAAGCATTAAGCCAAGAAACTAATAAAAATCGTGCTAGTATTCCATTTGACAAAGAAAGAAGTGGCTTTGTTATGGGAGAAGGTGCTGGTATGGTAATATTAGAAGAATTAGAGCATGCCAAAAAAAGAGGGGCTAAAATTTATGCTGAAGTAGTTGGCTATGGTGCAACATCAGATGCATACCATATTACTTCACCTGCACCAGACGGAGAAGGTGGAGCAAGAGCAATGTTACTTGCAATGGAAGAGGCAAAGGTAAAACCAGAAGAAATTACCTATATTAATGCACATGGAACTTCTACTCATTTAAATGATAGTTGCGAAACCATGGCAATCAAAACAGCTTTAAAAGATTCCGCAAAAAAGGTAATGGTAAGTTCAACAAAAGGAAATACAGGGCATCTGTTAGGAGCAGCAGGAGCAGTTGAGGCAATTGCTTGTGCAAAAGCAATTGAGGAGGGATTTGTACCAGCTACGATTAATTACAAAGTGCCAGACGAAGAATGTGATTTGGATATTGTACCAAATGAAGGTAGAAAAGTGGAAGTAAAATATGCCATGTCCAATTCATTGGGATTTGGTGGACACAATAGTAGTATATTATTAAAGAAATATGAAGAATAGGAGGGAATGTATATGAATTACGAGGATATTAAAAAATTAATTGACGACATGGGAAATTCTAAAATTGATGAATTACAAATAGAATTTCCAGAAGGTATGAAAATTAGCATGAAAAAGGATAAAACACAAGAAGTTGTAGTAGCAAGTACACCAGTGGCTACCGTAGAACAAAAAACAACAGTAACCATACCAAAAGAAGAAAATACAGTAGAAGATTGCAAATGTATTACCTCTCCTATGGTAGGAACTTTTTATAATAGTGCTTCTCCCAAAGATGAGCCATATGTAAAAATAGGAGATAAAGTTAGAAAAGGGCAAGTTTTATGTATTGTAGAAGCAATGAAATTAATGAATGAAATCGAATCAGATTATGATGGAGAAATTGTAGAGATTTGTGTAAACAACGAAGATATGGTTGATTTTGGAAAAGTTCTATTTAAGATAAAATAAAGGAGATAAAAAATATGTTAGATATTAATGAAATCATGAAAATCATTCCACAAAGACCTCCTATCTTAATGATTGATAAAGTAGAGGAATTGATACCAGGAGAAAGTTGTATAGCTTACAAAAATGTATGTATTAACGAAAGTTATTTTGCAGGACATTTCCCAGGTAATCCAATTATGCCAGGAGTACTGATTATTGAAAGTCTTGCTCAAACAGGAGCAGTAGCCATTCTTTCCAAAGAAGAGAACAAAGGGAAAAATGCTTTGTTTGGTGGAGTGGATAAGTTACGTTTTAAAAAGCAAGTACTACCTGGTGATGTGCTAAAATTAGAGGTAAAAATTATCAAACAAAAAGGACCAATTGGAGTAGGAGAAGCCATTGCTACAGTAAATGGCAAGGTTGCTGTAAAAGGGGAATTGACCTTTGCTATTGTATAAAGAAAAAAGAGAGGGAAGAAATATGCTAAAAAAAGTATTAGTAGCCAATCGTGGAGAAATCGCAGTTAGAATTATAAGAGCTTGTAGAGAAATGGGAGTAAGAACAGTAGCAATTTATTCAGAGGCAGATAAAACTGCTTTACACAAAAGCTTAGCAGATGAGGCAATTTGTATTGGACCAGCACAACCAACCAAAAGCTATTTAAATGTAAAGGCCATTATAGAAGCTGCTTGTTTAACGGGATGTGATAGCATTCATCCTGGATTTGGCTTTTTATCGGAAAATAGCAACTTTGCAAAGATTTGTAAAGAAATTGGAATTAAGTTTATTGGACCAGACTATACTATGATTGAGTTAATGGGAAATAAGTCAAAAGCAAAAGAAACCATGAAAAACGCTGGTGTGCCAGTGGTGCCAGGTTCACAAGGCTTATTAAAATCTTTGCAAGAGGCAAAAGAAATTGCCAAACAAATTAAATATCCTGTGATTTTAAAAGCTTCTGCTGGAGGTGGCGGAAAGGGAATCCGTATCGCTTATTCAGAAGAAGACTTAATAAAAGCATATGAAGTAGTAAAACAAGAGGCACTATTGTCGTTTAATGATGATAGCCTATACATAGAAAAATTTGTAGAAAATCCAAGACATGTGGAAATTCAAGTTTTAGCAGACGAACATGGAAATTGTGTTCATTTAGGGGAAAGAGATTGCTCTGTCCAAAGGAGAAATCAAAAGATACTAGAGGAAACGCCATCTTCTGCAATCAGTGATGCTCTAAGAAAGAAAATGGGAGAAGTAGCTGTAAATGCTGTAAAAAAAGTAGGGTATGAAAATGCAGGGACGATTGAGTTTTTAGTAGATAAAAATAAGGATTTCTATTTTATGGAAATGAACACAAGAGTACAAGTGGAACATCCTGTAACGGAAATGGTAACAGGCTTAGATATTATAAAAGAGCAAATAAAAATAGCAAGTGGAGAAAAGTTAAGTGTTTCACAAAAAGAGATTACTTTTACTGGTCATAGTTTGGAGTGTAGGGTAAATGCAGAAGACCCAGACAAAAATTTTATTCCTTGCCCTGGTAAAATTACCGAACTACATTTGCCAGGTGGAAATGGAATACGAGTAGATAGTGCCATTTATGCAGGCTATACCATACCAATGAATTACGATTCTATGATTGCTAAAGTAATTGTACATGGTAAAACAAGGGAGGAATCGATTGCTAAAATGAAGAGTGCTTTGGGTGAGTTTGTAATAGAAGGGGTAAAAACCAATATCGATTTCTTGTATAAGATATTGGAAAATGAGAATTTTATCAAAAATAATTACGATACTTCTTTTATCAAAAAAGAATATGGAATGTAGAAAAAGAGGTGAAAAGGAATTGATTATCGATAAAATTAAAAAAATGAATGAAAAAGAAGCGGATACACAAAAAAATGTAGTAGCAGAAGACATGTTAATTGGAAAATGGGTAAAGTGTGAGGCATGTAAAGAAATTTTGTATAAAGAAGAGGTACATGAAAATTTGAGTGTTTGCCCTAATTGTGGAAAGCATTTTAGGCTATCTTCAAGAAGAAGGATAAAACAGATTGTAGATGAAGGCACTTTTGAAGAAATAGCAAAAGGCATACAAACCAAAGACCCACTACATTTTGAAGGCTATATTAAGAAATTAGAAGGTTTAAGGGAGAAGACCAAAATAGAAGAAGCAGTTACAACAGGAATTGGTGAAATTGATGGAGAAAAAGCAGTGATTGCAGTCATGGATGGTAATTTTTTAATGGGAAGCATGGGAAGTGTTGTTGGTGAGAAGATTACCTTAGCAATTGAAGAATCCATAAAACAACGTTTACCCTTGATTTTATTTTGTGTATCTGGTGGAGCTAGAATGCAAGAGGGAATTGTATCTCTTATGCAAATGGCCAAAACATCAGCAGCTTTAGCAAAGCATAATCAAGAGGGGTTATTGTACATATCTGTATTAACAGACCCTACAACAGGAGGAGTTACAGCAAGTTTTGCTATGTTAGGCGATATTATTTTAGCAGAACCAGAGGCTTTAATTGGGTTTGCTGGACCAAGAGTCATTGAACAAACCATTAAACAAAAGTTACCAGAAGGATTTCAAAAATCAGAGTTTTTATTAGAACATGGATTTATTGACAAAATTGTAGAGAGAAAAGACATGAAAAGAACATTAGCACAATTGATTAGCTTACACAAGGAAAGTTAGGAGGTGGAGAAGTTTTGAGCAAAGAGGTTACAGCATGGGATAGAGTACTATTAGCTAGAAAAGCAACTAGACCAAAGGCATTGGATTATATCGAAAAGATAGTAGATGACTTTGTAGAATTACATGGAGACCGATTATTTAGTGATGATAAATCCATCATTGGCGGAATTGGTAAAATTGATGGCTATCAAGTTACTGTAATTGGTCAGCAGAAAGGAAAAACAACCAAAGAGAACATGGAGAGAAACTTTGGAATGACCAATCCAGAGGGTTACCGAAAAGCACTAAGACTTATGAAACAGGCAGAAAAATTTAAAAGACCAATTATTACATTTATTGATACACCAGGTGCTTATTGTGGATTAGGTGCAGAAGAAAGAGGACAAGGCGAAGCCATTGCAAGAAATTTGCTAGAAATGGCAAATTTAAAAGTTCCTGTAATCTGTATTGTAATTGGAGAAGGTTCAAGTGGTGGTGCATTAGCTTTAGGAGTAGGAAATAAAATCATTATGCTAGAAAATGCGGTATACTCAATTCTATCTCCAGAAGGATTTGCAAGTATCTTATACAAAGATGCAACAAAATGCGAAGAAGCAGCAGAAAACATGAAAATAACAGCAAAAGACTTAAAGGAATTGGGTATCATCGATACTATAATACCAGAGCCCCAAAATGGTGCAGAGGAAGATTTAGAGCAAGTTTGTAAAAAGATAAAAAGCGAAATAGTAAAAGAATTAGCAGAATTAAGGAAACTATCAGAAGATGAACTAG
>CAOJXM010000016.1 GCA_948465625.1 uncultured Clostridium sp.
TGGTCTAGTTCTAGTGAGTGTAGTTTTAATTTTATGTTGTTGATTTCGTTTTGTGTGTTGGTGATTTGTTGTTCGATTTGGCTTTGGTTGAATATTTCTTCTATTTGTTGTGGTTCTATTTGATAGGTGTTTTGTATTTTTTCTTTTTCGTTTTTTAGGTTTGTTATGATTTCGTTTTCTAATATAAGGGTTTGTTGTAGTTGTTCTTTTCTTTTGTTTTCTAATATTTCGATTTGATTTTTGATTTTTTCTTTTTGCATTTCTTTTTGTTTTTGTTCTTGTTTTATCCCCATTTTTTGTTTTTTGTTTAAATAGAATACAACACAAGCATACACAATTGTGGATAAGATGGGTGTGTATTTTAGGATTTTGTTTTTTAATACTAGGATGGCTAAAATGCTTGCTAGTAAAAAGATTGGTATTAGTATGTGTTTGATTGGATTGCTTTTTTTAGGATTTTTTGGGCTTGTTTTTTCGATTGTTTCGATTTGTTGTTTGCATTCTTCGATTTGTTTTTTTAGGTTGGTGGCTTCTAGTTTATTGATTTTTAGCTTTTCTTGTTTTAGTTCGTATTGGTTTTTGATTTCTTTTGTTTTTTGTTGTATTTTTAATTTTTTTTCTTGTTGTTTTATTTGTTGATTGGCTTGTTTCTTGATTTCTTCGATTTCGTATTTTTGGTTGTTATATTGTTGCAAATATTGTTTTTCTTTTTCTAGTTCTTCTATTTTTTGTATGGTTTTATTGATTGGCCTATCTTGACTTTTTTTGGTTCCAATTTCTTCTAATTGTTTTTTGTTTAGTTTTTGGATGGTTTTTTGAAAGGATAGGCTGTCTTCTCCTGTGCTTACTAGGTTTGATAGTTTTTGTACTAAAGTGGTTTGCTCTTTTTCTTCTAGTTTTAAGGCTGTTTGTTCGGCTATCATGGTAGAGTGATATAGCTCTTCATCTACTTTGGTTTGGTCATAGAAGAATTGGTTTCCTTTGCTTTTGTCGATGTTGAATTGTTGTGAAATGTCTTCTAGGTTTTCATTAAATATTTTTGGATTTTTTTTGCCGAATTCTCGATAGATTTCGTATTGTTTTTGGTTATCTAATTGGTATTTGATTTTTCCACTAAAGTTTTGCCCTTCCCAAGGATTATATTGGTCATAGTCGGAAATGGCTTTTCCATTTTTGTTTTTGGATAGGCCATAGAACATACCAATCATAAATTTTAATAGTGTTGATTTACCACTTTCGTTTTTTCCGTAGATGATGTTTATGTTGTCTTGTAATTGTATTTCTTTGTTTTTTAGTTTGCCAAATTCGTTTATTTTTAATTGGATGATTTTCATAGTCTTCCTTTCTTGGTTACATGGCTTCTAAGCCTATTTCCATTGCTTGGATTAGTTTTTGTTTTTGCTCTTGTGGTGCTTGTTGTATTTTTTGTAACATGTTTTTGACAAAGATGCCTTTTAGGCTGTCTTGTTGTGCTAATTGGTTTAGGTTTATTTTGATTTGGGTTTGGTCTTTTAGTTTTATGATTTGTGGGTTTAAGTGTTTTTCGATTTCATATGGATGAATCGAAAAGTTCCTTTTTCCAATTAGTATGATTTTATAGTATTGGTTTTCTTGTATTGGTAGTTGATTGATGGTTTCGATTAGTTCTTCTTTTGTTGATATTTCGTCTATTGATAGGTTTTGCTCTACAAATTCTTTTTCGTCTAATGGGATGAATTGTATTTTGATATTTTTGTTATCGTTAATTTCTCCTACTATCATCCCATGTTTTCCTAATTCGTCAAATCCCATGGCAATGGGCGAACCTGGATAGAGGATGGTTTGGTTTGGTTCATCTTGATATGAGGGTTTGTGTATATGCCCTAATGCTACATAGTCAAATGCTAACTCTTTTAGTTCTTTTTTTGCAATTGGATTATAGGCTTCTTCTTGGTTTGCTCCTATACTACCATCTAGTTGTGCATGGGTTAGTAGGATGTTTATTTTGTTATTTTCTAGTGCTGGTATTTGGTCAAGTAGGTTGTTTTTTTGATAGAAGTCTTCGAAGCCATACCCATATATGTTTATAT
Source organism: uncultured Clostridium sp. (assembly GCA_948465625.1). Classification (GTDB taxonomy): domain Bacteria; phylum Bacillota; class Clostridia; order TANB77; family CAG-508; genus CAOJXM01. The sequence continues at coordinate 2,070 of CAOJXM010000016.1, forward strand.
TTTGATTGCTTATTTTTTGTATTTGCCCACGAAATATGGTTACGTTTGGATTCCATTGGTATTGCTGGTAGTATGAGTTTTTTAGGTATGGGTCATGGTTACCTGGTGTGATATAGATTTTGGTTTGTGGAATTTCTAAGAATTGTTTGTTGATGTATTGGATGGTGGAAGCTTTGACATATTCTTGCTCATATAAATCTCCACAGATGAATAGATATTCAATCTGGTTTTGTTTGATGTATTGGATTATTTTTTGGAAGATTTGCCTTTGTTCTAACCTTCGATTATCGCTTAAGCCGTTTTTGCTTAGTGTGGTAAAAGGGGCATCAAAGTGCATGTCTGCTATATGTACAAATTTCATATTTTCTCCTTTTTTGTTTTGATTTGCTTTATTATATAGCTTGTTTTTGGAAAAGTCAATAGTTTTTAGAACGTTTGTTTTTATTTTTATAAAATTAACTTGACCAGATAGGTCTGGCCAAGTTTTTTATTGTGTTAATTAAGTTGTATGGATGGTATTAACATTTTTCTCCACATTCTGGGCAGAATTTTGTGTTGGGTGCTAGTTGTGTTCCACATTTTTTGCATACTGTTTTTTCATTTTTTTTGGTTCCACATTCTGAACAGAATTTGCCAGATACGATTGCTTTACAATTTGAACATGTCCACTTTTCTGCTTCTTGTGGTTCTTGTTGTGTTTGGCTTGCTGTTTGTGTATGGTTTTGTTGCCATGGACCTTGTGCTGCTCCTCCCACGATTCCGCCTGAAGTCATGTTCATCATTCCAATTCCCATAAATCCATTTGCTGCACCGTTTGCATTGTTGGCTGCATCTTTTGTTGCTTGTGCATAGGCTCCGACTAAGGTTCCTTGTTGCATATAAGAATTGCTACTTAGTTCGTAGTTATCTATTTTCTTTTCTGATGCTTCATCTAGGGTTACGGATTCTACTATAAATCCTACTAATGCTAATCCTCTTTTACGAATTGGTGCGTCAAATACTTGTTGATCCATGATTTGTTTTATTTCATCGGTTTGACTTGGTAGTTCTAGTACTGGTATTTTATGTTCTGAATTTCCTAATTCGTTTAATACGTTTTGGAATGTCCCTATTACTTCTGAACGCATTTGTTCTACTAAGTCTGTTTTTTTGTAGATATTGGCTGTTCCTGCGATTTCGCTCATGAAGATGGCTGGATTTGCTATTTTAAATGTGTATTTTCCAAAGCATTTTACTTCTACTCTTAATGGCGTAATACTTCCTGTCATTTGGTTTGGGATTGGGTGTGACCAATCTTGAAATGGTATTGGTGCTGGTGTTCCAAATTTGTTGTCCATGATTTCTTTTATGTTGAAGAAGAATACGGCTTGTTCTTTTGCTGTTGCTCCATTGTAGGTAAATCTTTGCCACATTTCTTTGAAGACTGCTCCAAATTGCCCTGCAAAGAAGGATGGTGTAGATGATTCATCAAAGGTATATACTCCTTCTTCTGCGGTTGCATCTATTACTTTTCCATTATCATATATGATTGCACATTGCCCTGGTGCTACGATAAGTGTACTTTTGTTTGAAATTACTCCTGTTGGTGTTGTTTTTTTTATCATTAATATATCGTTTGCCATATCTTCACATCGAATGGCTTCTTTCCATTGGTCCTCTAAGGTAGAACCTATGGCTTTTGCTGCTGCTTTTATTAATCCCATTTTTAATCATTCCTTTCTTTTTATCTTACTCCCTCTAAATTGGCTAATACCCAATCGTGCTCTCCTGTTGTTATGATGCTTCCACAGTATTCGCATTTTCCAGATGAGGTGACATTGGTTGGTGCATCACAGTTTGGACAGTTGGTTGTGCTTTTATGTGCTGTTCCTACTTTTGTTTTTACTCCTACTTTTCTCATGAAGGTTAGTCGATAGGTCATATATTGGTCTATATTTGGATTTCCTTCTAATACTTGTTTGGTGGAGTCGTCTATGATATAGTCTCTCATTACGGCATGTAGGGTAACTCTTACGATTTCTTTGTCTCCGTCTTGTGTAAAGTTGTATAGGTTTGCTTTTGTAACATTGATTCTTTCTACTATGTTGGTTTTTCCTGCTTCTATTAATTCTTGTAATTGTGTATTGTGTTGTTGGAATAGTTCATCGGATTCAAATGGTCGTATGATTGCCCATTCTCTTTTGGTCCATGCATTTTGTAGTTTGATGAATACTTCTTTTACCCATGCTAAGAAGTCATCTTCTGAGAATGCTGGGTCTATTTCTCTTATTTTATCTGCTACTGTTTTTGTGTCATCGATATAGCTTTCTAGGTTTCTTGCTACTTGGTTTCTTTGTATTGGATGCATTGGTGGTTTTCTGTTTAGATACATTACAATTGCAAATATGATAATGAGTATTACCAATCCTCCAAATGATAGGCTTCCAGATGAGCTATCTGAACTACCATAAGAACTGCTACTATAAGAAGAGCTGTCTCGCCAAGATGAGGAACTCGAACTTGAACTTGAGCTTGAATCGTATCGTTGTATTCCTCCTACATCTGCAAAGGATTTATGGATGAAGATACAAGTAATTAGTAGGATAAATGTGATGATTGTTTTTGTTATTTTAGAACCTATTTTTTTCAATTTTTCACCCCCCTTAATTGCAAATTATTTTCTATATCTTTATGATATCTTTTTCGACATATAAAGTCAACATTTTTGTTTGATGTTTTAAAAAAATATAAGCAAAGGGTGTTTCTATGTTTCACTCTTTGCTTATTTTTTAATCGTCTCCTAATGGTCCAAATAGTTCATCGAATTTGGCTTCTAGTTCTTTTTGTAAGTCGATGTCTAGTTGGTCTTCTTCTGCTTCTTGTGGCAAGACTGGTGCTTGTGCGACCTCTTCTTGCATGGTTTCTATTGGTTCGAATGTTGGTTTTTCTTCTGGTTCTTCAAATAGTTCATCGAGTGATTCTACTTGTAGATTTCCGATTGCTGCTTTTTTTTCATCTTCTACATATGGGTTGTATGGATTGTATTTTCTCCATTGTCCTCTTTCGATTTCTCCAATATCGTTGTGACTAATTCGAAAAGCATTTAATTTTTTTATCATTCCTGTTTGGAAGTAATAGAATTTGTTTGCTTTTACTGGTTTGATTCCTTTTTCAAATATGATACATAGGTCATTGTCCATTCTTCTTAGTTCGTCTGGTGTCATGAGTGCTCTTGCCATGACTTGGTCTGATACACTACTTCCTTGTCTCCAGTTGTGTTTGTCTTTGTTTAGGGATACACTTTCTCTTTCGATTGTTTTTTCTCCTAGTGCTTTTGAGAAGTATTCTACTGTTTTTTGTGAGTTACTTCCTAAGAATACATGGGTATCACAGTTTCCTATGATGGTTTCGTGTGATTTATCATATACAGCTTCTAGTTGGTCTAGATTTTGTAAGATTACACTAAATGATATTTTTCTACTTCTACTGGTTGATATTTTTTTATCGAAGTCTGGTATTCTTCCTATGTTGGCAAATTCGTCTAGTATAAAATAGGTTGGTGTTGGTAGGGCTCCTCCATTTTTATCGGCATAGTCATATAGCTGTTGTATCATTTGTGAGAAGAAGATGGTTAATAAGAAGTCATATGCTGTATGGGTGTCTGATGAGATAACATAGACTGCTGTTTTCTTTTTTCCGATTTCTTCAAAGTCGATGGTGTTGGTAGAGGTTAGTTCTGCTATTTCTTTTGAGTCGAATTTACCTAGTTTTGATTGTAGTGAGCTTAGGATAGAACCATAGGTTTTTTCTGGTGCTATTTCGATTGATTTATAGTTCATTCTAGCTGGGTGGTCATAAGGTAATTGGTTCATTAGGTCTGTTAGTAGGTTGCTTCCTCCTGTTTTGTTGGCTGCTCTTACTAATTCTGCACAGCTTGCTAGGTTTTGTTCTTCTTCTGGTCTGGTTGCCATTAGATAGTAGATTAAGGCTTTTAATAGCATTTCTGCCATGTCATCCCAATAAGGGTCTGAGGAAGCATCTGATGATTTTTGCCCTTTTACTACAGTGTTTGCGATAACGTCTACATCTAATTCACTGTTGATGTGCATTAATGGATTGTATCCATCACTATATTGTGGTCGTACTAGGTTTAGTACTTTGATTTCATATCCATGTTGTTTTAAGTATCCTGCTGTTTGGTCATATAGTTCTCCTTTTGGGTCAGTAAATACATAAGACCCTAACATTTGGTAAGCATTTGGAATGGAGTAAGAGGCTGATTTACCAGAACCTGATCCGTCCTACTACTAATACGTTTACGTTTCCTCTTTTATCAACTGGTAAGTAGTTGTCTTGTGCTAATATAATTCCTTTTTTGTTGCTTAGGATTCGATATTGTTCTCCCCCCTGTGCCCAATCGCTGGAACCATGTTCTATGTCGGTATATCTATTTTTTGGTGCGGTTCGAATTAAGCCAATTAGGATAAAGATGGCATAGGCTATGGTAAATTTCCATAGGGTGCCAAAGAAGTTTCCGATGTATTCTGGCGTAAAGGTTTTGCCGATTACAGTTCCTAAATGAGATACCCCATCATAAATACCACTAAAGAATTTTGCCATGTTGAATTGCCCATCTACTGTTGCTTGGGTAATGCTATATCCTATAGGCATGACAAGTACTATGGTTAAAATAAACCATAGTACAATAAATATGATAAAGTTCTTTTTATTTCTTCTAAGTGCGCCTTCAATTTTATAATGCATTTTTTCCACCTCTTTTTTCTTCTGTGATGTCCTCTATGTAGATTATCTTGCCTCATCTTGCTCTACTTGGTTGTCTGCTTTTGTTTCTGCTGATGCAATGACTTCGTCCATGGTTTTTAGTCCATGCTCTTTCATGTATTTTTTGATTGCTCGGAAAGATTGTTCTTCGTCTAGCTCTTTTGTGATTAATGGTTGTTTTGTTTTGCAATCAATTCGTGCTACTGTTTTTCCTGCTTCTTTTATTTCTACATGGCTTCCTGTTTCTACTTCAAGTTTTCCTAATACATCCATTTTGTCGTTCATTTGGTTGTATTCTCCTGCTGTTGGGATTTCGATTTGCATTCCTTTGTCTAGTTCATTTTCGATTCCTCTGCATTCACATGCACAAACTTTTGCTATTTTTCTTTTTGTGTTTTTGTTAGAATCCACAATTGTAGATTGGTTCATTGTTCTTCCTCCCTTTAATTATCATCTCTTATTTCAAAGGCGAAATAAGATTTGTATGGTTTTAACTTACACTTACCTTTTACTTCATTGGTTTTTTCATCAAAATAAACGATTGGTTTTACTTCTTCTGTTGTTTCTGGATCTATAATTGATATAGGTCTCTTTAGATTTGGTGTATATTTAAAGTCTTTATATTCTGAACCTTGTTCAGAGTATAAAGTGTTAAACTTGATTGGCATTGGCTTTTTTGATATTTTTACTTTGTCGTCTTCTAATAGTGCCATATTTACTACTACTTTTTCTTTTGCAAAAGATAGTATTAGTAATTGGTCATAATCGATTGAAGGTTCGTCTACAAAAAATGTTTTTTTGGTAAGGTCCCCTCTTATTTCAGACATTGAGTCTAGTCTTTCTACTGTGTATTTTGGTGAGTCTTTTAAATATTCTTTTTCGGTTCGATTTATTTTGTAAATAACGGTTTGTACATCTTTTGGATCGGTTATACTAAAATGTTTGCCCTGCATCGCTTGCATAATTATTACACCCCAATTCTTTCTTTTTTATCTTCTGTATAGTTTACTCACTATACATCATTATACCTTTTTTTTTGCATATTGTCAATGGTTTTGCAAAATTTTATTATGTTAATTAGCACGTGGATTGTATTTTGATATTTCTTTTAATTGTTCATATAGTGCTTTTTCTTGTTGGTTTAACTGTTTTGGTACCATGATTTTAACGGTTGCTGTTAGTTCTCCTCTACCACCTTTGCCATCTTTATAGCCTTTTGCTGGTATTTTTAGCCTTTCTCCACTTTGGATGCCTGCTGGTACATAAATGGATACCATATCATCGATTCCGTCTAAGTTTACTCTGGTTCCTAAGGCTGCTTCTGATGGTGTTAGACATAGGTCTGTGTAAAGTTCATACCCTTCTAAGGTGAATTTTTTGTCTGGCTTGATTTGGATTTGGATTAGTAGGTCTCCGTTTTTACCACCGTTTTCTCCTTTTTTTCCTTGCCCAATTAATCTTATTTTTTCGTTGTTTCGAATTCCTTCTGGTACTTTTACGTTAAAGGTTTTCATTTTGCCTTCTACGGTTCTTAATGAAATTTTTTTGTTGGTTCCATAAAAGCCTTCTGCTACTGATATGGTGATAGCAGTTTCTACGTTTTCTCCTTTTACTGGTACTTTTTTGGCTTTGGTTTTGATTGGTGCTTCTTCTTGTTCTATTTTTCCAAAGAACATGTTGAAGAATTCACTAAAGATGGAACCTCTTTCTCTTCTACTTTCTTCGTATTCTTGCTTTCTTTGTTTGCTTCCGATATAAGAGTTCCACATTCTATCGTATTTTCTTCTGGTTGATGGTTGTGATAGTACTTTATAGGCTTCGTTGATGTCTTTGAATCTTTCTTCTGATTGCCCATTTCCTACGTTTACATCTGGATGGTATTTTTTTGCTTGCTCTCGATAGGCTGCTCGTATTTGTTCTATTTTTACTTTGTTTGTTTCTAATTCTAATATTTTGTAATAGTCTTTGAATATCATTTCAACATCCTCCCATTTTGATGGTGCTTCTATTATATCAAGTTATGTGTGATTATTCAAGGATTTTTATGATTTTTTTGATTAATCCTGCTATTTATAAAAACGTGAACTGCAATAGTTTAATAATCATGCAGATACTGTCAAAAGCATTCAAAAATTTTAGATTTTTTCTATTTCTATGGTAATTGTTGTCAAAATTTGACAAATATACAAAATTTTGTTATAATGAGTATATAAAAATGAGATTATATAGAGGGGATGCTTTATGAAGGGAAACAAGTTGTGGAAAAGAGTATTATTGGTTTTGCTACTTATCATATTTATTTTACTTTCAGGAAATTTTATTAAAAATATGTTAATCTTGAATCGCTTAAGAGATAAAGTATCTGAATGGAATCAAAAGGATAATATCTATATGAAGATAGAAACCGATTCTGCAATCATTCAAAGATATAAAAAAGATAATATAGAAAAAACTATAATTCAGCATAAAAAAGAAAATTTAATATATACTCAAATAATCAAAGAGGATATACGCTTTCTTTTTACTGAAAAAGGTTCTGAAAAAACAGTAGCAACTTATAAAGCCACCAGTTCAGATATGTCAAATATGATAAGTGATTATACTGATACTGATAATTTCCTTGAAAAGATGTTAATGCTTGGTTCTAATATATCGATTGAAAATGTAAATCATAAAATTTGTTATGCAATCTCACAAAAAAATAACTCTAATCGATTTAATCCAGATGGCTGTAAAACAAATATACTATATGTAGAAAAGGAAACTGGATTACCAATACAACAAATTATAGAATTTGATGAATACAAAGAGATTAATACTTATGAATATAGTTTTAATACTGTAAGTGATGAAGATTTAACTATACCAGATATTGCTCAATATGAAGAAAAATAAACTAGAATAGGAAGCTCTTAATAAGAGCTTCCTTCTTGTGTTAGGATATTTGTAAGACTACTTTTAATATGCTAATTGTATGGTTACACGATTTGCATATTGCATACCGTTTTCTAGGCAAATATCATATTCTAGTAAGATTTGCTCTATTTTTTCTTCTTGTTTAGTTATTTGTATTTTGGTGGTATGTACTGTCATTTTTAGGTTTCCATATGGAGTGGCTACTTCACAGTTGTCATCTTTTTGGTAGTCTAAGGTCATGGTTTGGTTTTGCCTATCAATCATAACTTTGTCTTTTAATAGTGTCATTTTAAAGTGTAGTTCTTGTTGTTCTATTTTTTCTACAAAGGCTAAAATTGTACCATTTTTTAAGTATTCTATGGTTCCTTCACATTGGTGTGTTTCTTGTTCTTTATGGTCTTTAAATATTTGCTCTGATTGGATGGTTACTTTTACATTCATTTTTTTCTCCTATTCTTTTGCTAATTGTATTAGTTGGTCTAATAATTCTTTATAGCTAATTCCTACTTGTTCGAATAATTTTGGATACATACTAATTTTGGTAAAGCCTGGCAGGGTATTGATTTCGTTGATGTAGATTTGGTTGGTCTTGTTTTCGACAAAGAAGTCTACTCGTGATAACCCACTCCCATCAATGGCTTTAAAGGCTTTGATTGCTAAGTCTCTAATTTGATTCGAAATTTCTTTATCAATATCTGCTGGGATTTCTACTTTGGATTGTGCATTTTTGTATTTGGCATCAAAGCTATAGAATTCCTCAGCTGGTTTGATTTCTCCTACACAAGAGGAAATGACTTCTTGGTTTCCCAAGACTGCACATTCGATTTCTCTTCCTTGTATCCCTTCTTCTACTAAGATTTTGGTATCAAATTGTGTGGCATATTCTATATTTTCTAAGAGTTCTTGTTGGTTGGTTGCTTTTTTTACTCCTACGGATGAGCCAGAGTTGGATGGTTTTACAAACATCGGATAGTTTAGCTTGGTTTGTATTTTTTCTACGATTTCTCTTAGGCTTAGTTTTGTTTCGTTGAATTGTTTGTCTACATAGATGTATTGATTTTTCATCTTTCGAATGAATTCGTATTTTGCTTGGTTGATGTTTGCTTTTTCGAAAATGGCTTTGGTGTATACTTTATCCATTCCTACACTAGAGGCTAAGATACCACAGCCTACATAGGGTGTTTTTGCCATTTCTAGTAACCCTTGTATGCTTCCATCTTCTCCCCCTAAACCATGTAAAACTGGAAAGATTACATCTTGTTTTTTGATTTCTGCTATGATGTCTGATATTGGCTCTAGTTCGGTTATTTTTTCTCCGATTGTGGTTACTTTTATCTGTTCAATTGGCTTGGTATACTGATACCAAGTTCCATCTTTTGCAATGTAGATTGGTTCAATTTCATATTTTTGTTTGTCTAACTGTTCGATGACAGAAGTTCCTGATACAACTGATACTTCATGCTCGGTTGAGGTTCCGCCAAAGATAACTCCTATTTTTTCCTTACTCATGTACTTTCCTCTTTTCTATTGATGAATTCCCTCTACAATTTCCTCAAATTTCATACCATTGGATGCTTTGATTAATAAGGCATCTTGTGGTTGTAACATT
>CAOJXM010000017.1 GCA_948465625.1 uncultured Clostridium sp.
CTACAATTTCTCCACTTCTTTTATCAATTGCTACAACAGATGGCTCTTTTAATACGATGCCTTTTCCTTTTATTGATACTAAAATGTTGGCTGTTCCTAAATCGATGCCAATATCCTTTCCAGAAAAATTAAATAGTCCCATTTTCTTTTCACAATCCTTTCTATTTTTCAAATACACTTTTAAATTTACCATCTCCAATTATAATGTGGTCTAAAAGTGTAATTCCCATAATATCTGCACTTTCATAGATTCTATCGGTTACTTGAAAATCACCCTGACTTGGTGTTGGATCACCACTTGGATGATTGTGTACTAATATTATCTTTTGTGCTTGCATTTTAATTGGTTCTACCAATACTTGTTTTGGTTCGATTGCAGCAAAGTTGCCTCCTCCTAATGCTACATCTACTATTTTTAATAATACATTTTTGCTGTTTAAGATTAATAATTTTACAATTTCTCTTTTTTCGATTCTTAGCTCGTCCATCATTAGGTTTGCTACATCCTTGGAGTTTTTTATTTTGATTTTCATGCTGTTGATTGGCCTAGACATTCTTTTGGCTAATTCGCATACGGCAATGAGTTGAATGGCTTTTACTTTACCAATCCCTTTGATGGTGGTGAATTCTTCAATGGATATTTCACTTAAAAATCTTAAATCTTTTGCATCGGTATTTCCTTTTAATTGCAATACTTGCTGTGCAAGTTCAACAGAGGTTGCTTGTTTGGTTCCTGTTTTAATAATGATCCCCAATAATTCTGAATTTGATAAGTTTTTTACTCCATACATTTCTAGTTTTTCATATGGTCGCTCTGATTCTGGGAGCTGTTTCATGGTAATAGACATATGATCTAGCCTTCCTTTCTTTGTGCCCCCATTTTTTGATTATACTTTGCGATAAATAAAGATGGCAATTGCCATTCCTATGATACTTGCAATGTTAATTCTTAGTTGCAAGCCAAAGGTTAATTTGATGATGTTTAGGTCTAATGCTACTGGCTCTGTTAACCCAAAGCTTTGTCCATAAGATAACCACCATAAAAAATCTACTTTTGATGCTAATTCTCCTAATAAACCTCCTATTACTAATCCTGCTAATATAAATACAATTAATATCCATATATTTTTATCTCTTGTTGCCATTTTTGTTTCCCCCTATATTTCTCCCTTATAATATCCAAATATTTCATATGCCTATTATATATGCATATTCCTTTTTTTTCAAGTAATTCATAAAAATTTAAGCAAAATCATTTGCTTTTTTCAATTTTTATGCTATATTTATTGTACATTATTTTTGATTTAGAATATACTATTATAAATTCCAGAAATTGTTCATTTTCATTTATCATAATTAATGATATAATGTATATAAGAGTTTATTAGGAGGTAATGCTTTTATGAAGATTGAAAAACTCAGCGATGATAAGATAAGAATTACTTTAAATTTGCAAGATTTAGAGGCTCAAAATATTGATTTTCAAACTTTTATGGCCAATCCCATTGAGTCACAAGATATTTTTTTAGATATGCTAGATAAAGCAGATGAAGAAGTGGGCTTTGATACAGAGGATTATCGTTTGATGATTGAGGCTTTGGCAATGACTAATGGTAATTTTGTTTTGACGGTTACTCGTATACATACTGATAAGAAAGAGAAAAGTGCTTATACCAAAAAGAAAAAGGTTAATATTAAACGACATAGTGGAACAATTCATTCTGATAAGGCTGTTTATTGTTTTGAACATTTTGATGATTTTTGCGAGTTTTGTGCTTTTTTGGATAATAGCATTTTAAAGTTTTTAAATGATTTTTCAACCAGTGTGTCTTTGTATTCTTATAATAATAAGTATTATTTAGTTTTTTCTAAGATTAATGTGAATTCACATTTGTTGAAAATGTTCTGCTCTTCTATTACCGAATTTGCACATTTTGTGGATAATTCGGAACTATTTGAACATAAATTATGTGAGTATGGAAATTTATTGATGAAGGATACTGCTATTAATACTTGCTTGGAACATTTTGTAAATAAATAATTGTTAAGGAGAACCAATATATGTATAATTTAGTTGTGTTTGCGTCACGGAAGTGGTACGACTTTGCAAAGTGTAATTGATGCCATAGAGGCTGGAAATTTGGAAGCTACGATTTCTTTGGTGGTTTCGAATAATCCGAAAGCGTATGCTTTGGAAAGGGCTAGGTTAGCTAATATTCCTAGTTATGTGATTCAGTCTATGACGCCTGAAGAAATGGATGAAGAATTGTATGAATTATTAGATGATTTTGAAGTGGATTTGATTGTTCTTGCTGGGTATTTGCAGAAAATTGGTCCTAATTTATTAAATAACTACACGATTATTAACACACACCCTTCCCTTCTTCCTAAGTTTGGTGGAAAGGGCATGTATGGTATGAAGGTGCATACTGCTGTGGTTGAGGCAAAAGAGAAGTTTAGTGGACCTACTGTTCATTTTGTAAATGAGCAGTATGATGAGGGAGCTATGATACGCCAAACGAAGGTGCCTGTTTTACCAACTGATACCCCAGAAGATGTTAGTGCTAAGGTGCAAACGGCCGAGAAAGTTCAATTGATTGAGGTTCTAAATGATTTTGTGAAGGGAAAAATCTAGAATAAAAGAGAAGAAAGAAATCTAAAATGTTTAGACTTCTTTCTTTTTTAGGTTTACTTAATTGGTGCATATTCCTACAAATATATTATATTGTAAATCCCCCTAATGTTCTAGCTTGGATAACGTGCTGTCAGAATATATATATCATTTCCTACTATACAAGCACCAAATTCACCATCTCTAATATAACCTGTAATTATTTTATTTACCTTTTTATTGTATATTTCGCTATTACTATCATCATTTAAACAAATTATATCATCGTACTCAAATGCGTATACTTTACCTTCTTGATCGTATAATAATATTATACCATTAATCCTTTTTATCTCTACTATCTTTTTTCCTTGTAATATCGGCATATTATCATTCATACAAACTACTGTATCTCCACTCATAGTATATACCTTACCATCTCGGTCTAAAAACGTTTTCCATTTTAAATCGATTATATCTTTCCCCTGTAATATTTCTATGTTCTCTTCATTAATTAGAGTATCTAAATCTATTATGTTATTGTTGTAAGTATCTAAACAATAAATCTTCCCTGCATTATCTTTTACAATAAAATTATCATCATAACGATAAAGTATTTCCGTTATAACCTTATCTTGTAATCCTGTTATCTCATTACTAATGCAGACTGGTGTAGTATTATCCCCTCCCCAACTATATAGTTTACCTTCCTTATCAATTGCTATTATTTTTCTATAAGTATCAATAGAAATTTCCTTTATTACTTTTCCTTGTAATTCTCCTGTATTGCTAATACAAATTGGTACATCACTATTCTCTGTTGTACCATTTCCTAATTGCCCTTGATTATTTATTCCAAAAGTATATACTTTTCCTGCTTTATCTAGTACTATTGCCGTCTTTCCGTTGGTAGCAAGATGAGCAATGTTTCCATTTGGTAATCCTTCTATTTGTACCTCAGGACCCATTTCTAATTTATCAAAAACATTTCCGTATTCCAAAACTCTCCATACTCTTATTTTTCCGTCTGCTGTTAATACCCAATATGTCTCTACTTCAGTCTCTCTCGTTTTAACTGATTCTACATAAACAGTTCTTACTATATCCACAATTCTTGTTGGGTCTTCTGAATTCTCTAATTGTTCCATCAAATCTGCCATTTCTTTGTCCATGCTGTTTAAGCTAGTTGCCTCGTTGTTAGCTGCATTTTTATAGATTTTTGCCCCTTCATCTGATTTCTTAAAAATTCCATTGTCTCCTATTGTCATATTAATTGCTACTCCTGCTAAAATTAACATGACAATTACCGTGATAATTAATGCAATTAGGGTAATTCCTGCATTTGCTTTTACTATTTTGCTTTGTTTGTTTCTCATCTTTCTTCCTCCTTTGATTTTCTTTTTTATATTATTTCCTTTTTATATGTTTTTATTCTTTCGAAATAATATACTTTTCTTTTGTTTTCGCATTTTCATGCTTCTACTTTTACATCCTATCATTTGTTATGAAATTAGTCAATATATTATCTTGTTAAAATCTTGTTTTCGTACAAATCGCTTGACAAAGAAAAAGCAAATTTGACTAATTATGTAAAACATCATATAATATAAGGTGATATAGGTAAAAACCTGTGTCTGTTACCCATTAACACTAATTAGCATTAGGAGGTCTAGAATGAAAAAGATTGAAAGCATCGGTGTTAGTAAAGTAGCTAGCAAGTTACTTGAGCTCAATACGGGAAATCTGTCCTATCTTTTCACAGTTAGGCATTACGGCGAGGATAGCATTGTCACTGATTTGGACATGAGCCACGCAATTTTTCCTGAGGGCTACTACTTCAACCGTAAAAACGGCATCACCAACAAGCACAACACCACAAATGGTCACTATGAAACCATTGGTGTATACAAATTAGTCGAAGTTTAATCTTTTTCTTTGAAATTTTCTTTTTTTACAATAAAGTATAGATTTTAAAATAGCATAGGTTATGATAAAATAATCCTAAAACCCAAATTGCATTTTTAGACAAAATATGATATACTATTGTCGATTTATCAATCACTGTAACTATGAGGATGTTCTATTTTAAGAAAGGAGTATGTGTATGCGTACTACGAAACGGGTTAAAACATTAACTCATGGAACCTTAAAATCCTCCTTAAAAAAAGGAGGATGTGGCGAATGCCAGACATCTTGCCAGTCTGCCTGCAAGACTTCATGTACCGTAGGAAACCAGCGGTGCGAAGCTAGCAAGTAGCAAAAGACTAGCACCATAGTAATGAAGGAAGCCTTCGCTATTTTAGGCTTCCTTTTCTTTTTTCTAATGGATATAAATTTGTCCAATGTCTTTTCGATAGTCTAACACTGGGTCAACATATTTCTCAATCGCAGTATATACTTTGCTTCTAATTGCTTCAAAGTCTTGTCCTGTTGCAGCAATCGCAAATAATCTTGAATTGCTTACTGATGTATAGGTGTCTTCTCCTACTTTTTTAGCATTAGCAAAGTAAATTTTGGCTCCACTTTCCTTAATTGCTTTGGTATTTAATTTGAAAGTAGTTGCTTCTTTATTGGCTCTTATGGCATAGTCTTTGCTAACAACATAGACTAAGAAGGTGTAGTTGTTAGTAAATTTGCAGTTTTCTTTTGATAGAGTTCCATTGGTAATATGTTCTAATACTTCTACAAATGGGGTTTCTAATGCATTTAATACATTGATTGCTTCTGGGTCTCCAAATCTAGCATTAAATTCGATAAATTTGATGCCATCTTTGCATTTGAAGAACCCTCCATATAGTACACCTGTAAATTCTTTGCTATCTTTGTTTAAGTATTGTATTGTTTTTTGAATCAAATTAGAACATTGTTCTATGTCTTTTTGCTCTAAGAATGGTAGTCGTCCATTTGCATAACTCATGCATCCCATTCCACCAGTTCCTGGTCCTTTATCTTCCTCAAATCGGTATGGATAATCAAAAGTGATTGGCGTGGTTACAATGTTTTTTCCGTCTGTTAAGCACATAACAGTAAATTCTGAACCCTCTACTTTGTCTTGTACAATTACTTTATTACTTTCTTGTAAACAGGCTTTGGCATATTCATGGCCTTCTTGCTTGGTTTGGAAGTGAACCCCACCTACTTTTACTCCTTTTCCACCAGTTAATCCTTCTGGCTTTACTACAAAATTTTCATCTTGATAGTGTTGCATGGCTTCTTCTAATTCGTTTTCATTTGTTATATTATAGTTTTTGATAATCATTTCTGGTGCTAATTGTTCGACTACACTTAAGGCATAGGTTTTGCTCCATTCGATTTTGGCTCCTTTTGAAGTTGGTCCAAAGACTTGTAACCCTAAACTTTTAGCTAAGTCGATTAAGCCTTCTTGCAATAGGTTATCACTACTTACAACACATACTTCGATTTGGTTTTCATGGATGAAGTTTTTTACTAATTCTTGGTCAAATGGATTGCCAATGATGTATTTTCCGTTTGTTTCTTCTACTTTTTCTACAATGGATGGATTTTCGTATGGTAAAACAGAGTATAGCTGATATCCTTTGCTTATGTATTCTGCAAGGACAGCTTCTCTACCACCATTTCCTAATAATAAACATTTCTTCAATTTTGATTCCTCCTAATTTCTTTTCCTTTATCTTATTCGTTAATTGCTTGTCTGTCAAGTGTTTTTGAAAAAATAGGAACTTAACCGACATAGCTAGTCGTTTCCACTAGAACCTTGTTTACAAAATAAGAAGCCCTTTTTGGACTTCTTTTTTTTACATATATACATAGCATTCTAAATTTCTTCTACCAAATTGTAAGGCTTGATTGTGTGTTCCCATATAAACATCTAGCTTGTTGTTTTTGATTGCTCCACCTCTATCTTGTACTACGAACCAACCACCATTTGGTTTGTCTTTAAAATAAGGAATGTAAATAATGGTTCCGATTGGATAAGCACTTCCTGCTGCTAAGGTATACCAAGTGCTTGCTTTTTTTCCTGATGAGGTAATTCCTGTTTGTTTTCCACAACATCTTGAACAACTACAATATGCAGATGTGTTGAAGGTTTTTTTGACTGGTGTTTTTCCTTCCACTGATTTTGCTAAACTTACAGAAGAAGCTGTTGTTCCCCCTGTTGTTCTTGGTGCTGTATTTACTGTACTTCTATTGGTTACATTTTTCTTTACTTGTACCACTTTGTTGACTGGTTCACTAATAATGGTCTCACTAATAATGGTTCTTTCTATTTCGATATCATTTTGATATTTTACTCTTGCTACAATCTCTTTGATTCCTACTTTTCCTTGTGTAATCACTTTGTTGGTTGTATCTTCTGCTCCTTCTGCAATGTCTTTTGTAATGGTTTCAAAAGGAATTTCGATTTGCTCTGTTACAATTCTTTCTACAATTGGTGTATAATCTCCCAATAGTTGTTCTAATGTAACATCTGTACTTTCTTCTGATAGTTTTATCGCACTAACACCATCTTGCAATGTTTTTGATATGGTTATGGTTCCTGATTCTGTTATATTTGAATCTAAAGATGGTATTACATTTTCCTCTGGCAAGATGATAATATGATTTTCTTCTAATATTTCAGATACTTTCGTTTTTGTTGTAAATACATTAATTTCGTAATTGTTAGAAAGTATGATTTTTACACTACGAATGTTAGTATTGGCTGCTAAAACTCCAATTCCTAATAAGAATATAATGATTAAAGATAATAGCACAATTCTTTTGATAGAAATTGACGCTGTTTCAGATTTCATCATATATTTTTACCCCTCCTTTAGGCGTATTGTCATTATACTATTAAAAAATAGACTTGTCAAATTTTACAATAACTTCCAATTTCTTCTGACACTATTAGTATATTCAGCTTTCCTGTTTTTATTACCATTTTTTGTTAAAAAATTTTTTTAAATTTTTTAAATGTGTAATATCTCTATACCAAAAAAGAAGGAATTTCTTTTTGATTAGAATTCCTTCTTTGATTGATTAATATACGTAATTTAATGGGTTTTGTGCTACTCCATTGACTCTTATTTCTAAGTGCAAGTGTGGACCTGTTGACCTACCTGTTGAACCAACAGCTGCTATGACTTCCCCTTGTGAAACTTTTTGCCCTACTTTTGCATACAAGGCACTACAGTGAGCATAGTAAGTTTCTACCCCATTTCCATGTGAAATAACCACTACATATCCATAGTTTCCTGAGTAACCTGATTTTGTTACAGTTCCTCCTGCTGCTGCTTTTATTTTTGTACCAGTTGGTGCTCCTACGTCTAATCCAGTATGTGACCTCCCCCATCTTTGTCCAAATCTTGAGGTAATGGTTCCTGAGACTGGTTTGATTAGGCTAATCCCTAAATTGACTTTTTTACCTGATGTATTGACTCCAGAAGAAGCTATTCTTGTTGTATTTTTTGGTGTACTAACCTTTTTTGGCTCTTCTTTTACTGGTTCTTTATATAGAACAGAGATAACCTGCTCTGTACTTACTAAATCTTTGATGTCTGTTTGGTATTTTTCTACAATGGTAATATTGTCTTTGTTGGTACTATTCTTTTCTTTTAATTGTTTTACTGCATTATCTGCTTCTTCAAATGTTGCAACATATGTTTTTTCTTCCCCATTTTCTGCAATGGCATAATAACGATAATATGGGGTTCCTGTTTCTTTTACTGTACTATATATTTCCTCATCATTGGTTTGCACATCTCTATTTAATAAACACAAAGTGTATTCTGGTAAATTATCTATTTGAACAAAAGCGGTTTGTCCTCCATCGCCTTTTTCTATGTACTCATTAATTTTATCTTGTAAATTACTTTTGTCCTTTGTATAACCAATAAATTCTCCATTTAGTGATACGCTATAGGTTGGTTTAAAGATGTATGCAATGGCAACACCAATCATGATTAGTGCCACCCCTATTAGGGAAATAAGCTTTACAGATTTTCTTAGACGTATTAATAATTTTTTCATAATTATTTTAATACTCTCCTTCATCTTTTATTGCTATTATTTTATCTTAACTATTTTATTTTCACAATTTCTATTTGTCCTAATTTTTGTTTATATTCTATCATTATCTTTGTTTTTCTTCTGATTACTCCGTTTTTCTTTTTATTCTTACCTTGCCTTAAAAAAGTTAGAATGCTGTTTTTCTTACGGCATTCTAACTTTGCTCTTGTTTTATACTTGTAAGTCGTTTTTTACAGTATCAATTTCTGGTTGTGTGGCTGGTTGGGCTGGTTTGTAATATCCTTTTGTTTGTGCTATTTTATATAGTTCGTATTGGAAACTTTCATCATTGTTTCTGATTTGTTGTAAGGTTTGTCTTAACATTGCGTTTTCACATTCCGAAATTGCTCCTTGATACGTTTTTAAGTCTGCTTTTACAGAACCTAAAATATCATTTACCATTGTTTTCTCGTCCATATTGACCTCCTCTTAATTATTTAAAAATGAAATTAGTTTTTGTTTTGTGTTTAGGGCATCTTGTGCAGATTTGGTGAAGATTTGCTTGATTTGTGGGTCAACTGCTTGTGATGCATACACATTTAATTTTTGATAGGCTGTTTCGTGAGCACCAATTAAGTGCCTTAAGTTTTGTAATTCTACTTGATTTAAGTTTGGCATTTTTATCATTCCTTTCTATTTTGTTGTCTTTATTTTGCTCACTTTTTTTAGAATTATGCTAAAAAAGTAGCATGTTTTGCTACTTTTTAAAAACTAATGATTTCATTATATTTCTTAATGGCATAATTGTCTGTCATTCCAGAAATGAAGTCGATGATTGATTTGTAATAATCTTCTTTTCTTTTTGCTACTTGATAAATGATTTTATTGTTTAATTTGTTTCTTTGTTGGTTTAAATCCCAGTAATCTTGTAAAAAGCTAACAAATTCTTGAATTAGCTCTGGATAAAAGTTTCCTAATTTTTGTAGTTCTTCTAATGTTTTTTCTTGGTTGTATGCTTTTTTTAGTAATTCGTAGATTTCTTGAATGACAATTTCAAAGTAACGATGCGATGGTTGCAATTTTTCATTAAAATAGATATTTTTGTAATTGAATTTTTTGATTAAGTCTAGCATTTCAAGATTTTCGTGTGATAAGGTTATCCCTGTTGCTAATTCAGTGTTTTTGCAAATGTCATTGCTTAATCCATTGATAATTCTGGTGTTGTTGATGTATTGGTCTTTTCCTAATTTTAGGATGTCTCTTAGTTCTTTCATGTTTTGTTCATCAATAATTTTTAGCCTTAAGGCATCTTCGATATCTCTAAAAATGTAAGATATTTTGTCTGATATTTTTACTAAACAACCTTCCCAAGTATAGGGTGCATACTCATTTGGTTTGGTATATTGTTTTAAATCAATTGCCTCTTTTCTTGGTTTGATTGCGTTTTCGTCGATTTCTCCACAATGAGAAATAATGCCATCTCTTACTGCATAGGTTAGGTTTAAGTTTTGCTTATTTCTCTGTTCATCTTCTAACAATTCTATATTTTCTACCATGTTAACACCATTTTTTTCGTGCCAAAATAATTCCCCCATGTCCCTTTGTGCAATTTGAGATAATATTTTTTCGCCTTTATGCCCAAATGGTGCATGCCCTAAATCATGAGCAACAGCAATGGCTCTTGTTAATTCTTCGTTTAATCCTAAGTATTTTGCCATTGTACAACTGATGGATTCGACATAATTGATATGTTCGATTCTAGTGCAAATGTGGTCATTTTGTGGACAAAAGAATACTTGCGTTTTGTGTTTTAATCTTCGATAGGCATTGGAATGAATAATTCTGGTGTAATCTCTTTCAAATTCAGTTCGAATTTCATTTACCCTTTGATAAAGCGGTTTTTCTCTTTTGGTCATTTCTTCCCACTTTGGATTTTGTGGGCTTGCTGCTTGTTCTTTTAATTTGTTTTGCATGGCTTCCTCCTTGTATGTTTTTTATTCACTTTATCAAATAGCTGTTTTGTTGTCAATGTTTTTGTAAAATTAGTTTTTTGGCTTTTTTACTTTTTTCTAGTTTAATATAAAATTAACTACCTCTACCTGCATTTTACTATTGATTTTTCCATTTATGAATAAGATGTCTTTTTCTTTTAGATTTCTATATATATAATCTGCCATTTCATCATATCCAATTAACATTATTCTACTTTTGTTCCATAATTCCACTTCAACTTGTGCAATTGCTGTTTTGTGAGAACGGTATATAAATTGAAATTGTACTTTTTCGATTACCTTTGCTATGATAAATACTTCATTCATCTTCTCCTCCTCTTTATATAATTCATTAAGAGTAATTTTAAAACTACTCTTAATGTTGGTAAATGTACTGAACCCAAAAAATTGGACATTTTTTGATTAGGTGCTAGGCAAATTAAAAGGAATGAACTCTGTATTGTACAGGGCTCATTCCTTTTAATTTGCCCTTTATTCTTTTATTATTATAGTAATCTATATATTCTATTATATCATTTTCTAATTCTTCTATCGTTTTATAATCCTTCATATAAAATAATTCTGTTTTTAATAATCCAAAGAAATTTTCTGCTAATGAATTATCTAAGCAATTTCCTTTTCTTGACATACTTTGCCTAATTCCT
>CAOJXM010000018.1 GCA_948465625.1 uncultured Clostridium sp.
GGATCAGAGTTTTGCAGACTCGTGCCTTACCACTTGGCTATATCGCCATATAATACGTCAGAAAAAACATCTGACGTATAGTCGACCTAGATGGATTCGAACCATCGTCTCGTCACCCTCAGTGACGCGCTCTATCAACACAAACGATAAAAAATGGGCTAGCCTTTCAAATTTTATCATTTTAAGTGTCATCCACTGTAGCTATAGGCCGAAGATATAAAAAGTACATTTTTCATGTACAATTGGAGCAGGTAACGGGAATCGGACCCGTAACTTAACCTTGGCAAGGTTATGTTTTACCACTAAACTATACCTGCAAATCATAATATCATTAACTTTAAACTTGGAATTGCCAAGGCGATGTCTTACTGTAAGAAAACAATATCGTAAGAAACTTTTATAATCATAGCAAAAAAAACAACAAAAGTCAATACAAAACATACAAAAATTAAAAAATCAACTTCCAAGACGCTCCAAAAGCTACGCAAACAAGAAAAATCAAAAATGTTTTACATAATCATTGAAAAAGTAACAAAAATGTTATATAATTGTAAAGAAATTGTCAAATAAAAATCAGATTTTCTCAAAACAAGTATCCGTAAATGCTTTTTATAGGGCAATCATCCTTCACACAAAAAAGGAAAAAAATGCTATTGACTAAAGAAAAAAAAATAGTAAAATAAAGATATAACACAAAGAATAGGAAGGGAAAGAATTATGAAGTTAAAAAAGTTAATGGGAACAATCATGGTAATGGCCATTCTAATACTTGCTCTATTAGCAAGCAAAAGCTATGCTGGGGCAAGTAGCTATATATTAGGTCTTACCAACATTCGAGAAACAGGAGGGGCATACACCATCCAACCAAATGGACCAGTCAAAAAAGTATGGAAAATCGTATCATATCCATCTAAAGACTCTAACACGCCAAACTATCAAAATGCTTTTTATTGTTTAAGAGCAGAATTAGGTTTTGCAATGAATAGTTCAAATAACGTCACAAAAGAGAAGAGAGATTACACCACAGCCATCAACATGAAAACCAATAAAGAACAAGCATTAACAAGACTAAGAGGAGCAGGTGTATTCAACGGAACAGCTGACTACTCACAAGCCTACAATAAAATCATGTGGATAATGGATAATATGTATTTACCAAAGCAACCAGGTGCAGCCAACCATAAAACACAATTATTAAGAGCAGCAGGAATTATTACTGCTAACTATACCACACCAAGAATCACAGATGATGATATTGATGTAGTACAACAATTAGCATTATGGCACTATACCAATGCAGATGACGACAATTACAAAGTAAATACCTTACCAGAACTATATTTCAACAACCGTTCAGGTAAAGACGAAAACTACAAAACATTTGCTGATTTATATGATGATCCAGTAAACGATGGCGAAGAAGGACGTTTCCGTCAAGAAGAATGTGAAATGTTATACAACTACTTCCTTACAGAAGCAGAAAAAAATGCAAACTATGTATCAAAAGATGCAACAGCACCATTAACCTTGGACAAAGCAAGAGTAAACATGAGTGAAATCAACAACAACTATGTCATCGGTCCAATCAAAATAGTAAAAAATTCTGACCTATTATATACCATTGAAAAATTAGAAATTAAAGATGGAGCAGGAAAAGACTTTGTATACACCTTATTAAAAGCAGACAAACAAACACAAGCAAATTCACTACAAGAACTAATCAACCAAGACTTCTACATCTCTGTATCAAAAGATACAACCGTAAGAAACATACGCTTAGCTATGAGTATCAGCTATAATAAAACAGAAATCACTTGCTATACAACAGATGATGCTTCTTATCAAGCAGAGCAACCAGTTGTATTAATAGAAAAAACAGCACCAAAAAGCGAACAAAGTCTAGAAATTCAATTACCAGAAAACAAAGAATTTGACTTAAGTTTAAGAAAATTCATCACAGCAGTCAATGGAGTAGCACCACAAACAAGTAGAGTACCACAAGTAAACATTGACAAATTAAAAACAGGAACAGCAACAACAGCAACCTATACCCATCCAAAAAATCCTTTAAGAATCGAAAAAGGAGATAGAGTAACTTACACCATTCGAGTATACAACGAAGGAGACATCTCAGGATATGCAAAAGAAATCACCGACTACTTACCAACAGGATTAGAACTAACAGAAAACTCAACCATCAATAGCGAAAATGGATGGACCAAAGTAGCAGGAACCAACAAAATCAAAACCACAAAACTAGCAAACCAACTAATCAATGCATTTGATGGAAACACACTATCATACAAAGACGTACAAGTAGAATGTACTGTAGTAGCAAATTACAAACTAGACAATACAACCTTAAAAAATATAGCAGAAATATCAGAAGATGCAGACGAAAATGGAAATCCAGTAGAAGACAGAGACTCACAACCAAACAACGTTAGAACCGATGGCTATACCAACTCTCAACAAGACGATGACGACTTTGAAGACTTACTATTACCAGGAAAATACTTCGATTTGGCATTAAGAAAATTCATCATATCAGTCAATGGAGTAGCACCAGAAATTAGTAGAGAACCAGTTGTAGATATTAGTAAACTAGCAGCAGGAACAGCAACCACAGCAACCTATAACCATCCAAAAAATGCTTTACGAGTAGAAACAGGAGATATTGTTATATACACCATTCGTGTCTACAATGAAGGACAAATTGCAGGATATGCAAAAGAAATCACAGACTACTTACCAACAGGACTAGAATTAGTAGAAAACTCAAGCATTAACACCGAAAACGGTTGGGTAAAAGTAGCAGGAACCAACAAAATCAAAACCACAAAACTAGCAAACCAACTAATCAATGCCTTTGACGGAACAACCTTATCATACAAAGACGTACAAGTAGAATGTAAAGTAGTAGCAGAAGTAAAAGAAACAGACACAAGCTTAAAAAATATAGCAGAAATATCAGAAGATGCAGACAAAGATGGAAATCCAATCGAAGATAGAGACTCACAACCAGACAATGTAAGAACCGAAGGATATACCAAAAACCAACAAGACGATGATGACTTCGAAGACCTATTATTACCAGGAAGATATTATGACTTAGCCTTAAGAAAATTCATCACAGCAGTAGGAGAAGAAAAAATCAATCGTGAACCAGTTGTAGACATTAGTAAACTAGCAGCAGGAGAAGCAACCACGGCAACCTATAACCATTCAAAAACACCAGTACCAGTACAAGCAGGAGACATCGTAACCTACACCATTCGTGTATACAATGAAGGAGAACTAGACGCTTATGCAAAAGAAATCACAGACCATATACCAGAACACTTAGAATTCCTACCAGACGATGAAGACAACATTGCAAATGGTTGGGTATATGATGAAAACGACACAACCTTAAGAACCGTAAGAACCAATCATCTATCAAAAGAAGTAGACGAAGAAAACCTAATCAAAGCATTTGATGGAAAAACACTATCTTATAAAGAAGTACAAATAAAATGTAAAGTAAAAGACACCGTAGCACAAGGCGATAAAATAACAAACTTAGCAGACATTTCAGAATTTACTGATAAAAATGGAAACACGGTAACCGACCGTGATTCACAACCAAACAATGTAAGAGTACCAGAAGATAAAGACTTACCAGGATACAAAGACCCAGAAATCAATAGAGGAGACGAATACATTCCAGGACAACAAGACGATGACGACTTCGAAAAACTAATCATCAAAGTATTTGACCTAAGTTTAAGAAAATTCATCACACAAATCGATGAAAAAACAGTAACAACAAGAGTACCAGTAGTAAGCATCAAAGACAATCAACTAATCTACACCCATCCAAAAGACCCAGTAGGAGTACAACATGGAGACATTGTAACCTACACCATCAGAATATACAACGAAGGAGACATTGCAGGATATGCAAAAGAAGTAAAAGATGACTTACCAGAAGGACTAAAATTCTTACCAGAACATCAAACAAACACCACCTATAGATGGAAAATGATTGATAAAGACGGAAACGAAACCACAAAAGTAGAAGAAGCAGTAAAAGTTACCACTGACTACCTATCAAAAGAACAAGAAAAAGTAGCAGGAGAAAACCTATTACATGCTTTCAACAAAGACGAAGCAATCACAAACAAAAATCCAGAATATAGAGATGTAAAAATAGCATTTGAAGTAATTGAGCCATCAACATCAGAAAGAATCCTAATCAACACAGCAGAAATCTCAGACGATAGTGATGAAGACGGAAATCCAATCAAAGATGTAGACTCAACACCAGACAATGACAAGCCAGGAGAAGACGATATTGATACTGAAGCAGTTAAATTAGTATACTTTGATTTAGCATTAAGAAAATTCATTACACAAGTTGGAAGCTTAAATGTAAACAACAGAATACCAAAACCAACCTTAACCGAAAATGGAACCATTCAATATCAACATCCAAAAGACCCATTAGAAGTAGCACCAAGTGATATTGTAACTTACACCATTCGTGTATACAATGAAGGAAAAATGGCAGGCTATGCACAAGAAGTAACAGACGACATTCCACAAGGCTTAGAATATTTACCACAAAACGAAACCAACACAAAATATAGATGGAAAATGATAGACAAAGACGGAAAAGAAACCACAAAAGTGGAAGAAGCAGTAAAAATAACCACAGACTATCTAGCAAAAGAACAAGAAAAAATCTTGGGTGAAAACTTAATCAAAGCATTTGACAAAGAACTAGGAATCAAAGACAACAACCCAGACTATAGAGACGTAAAAGTAGCCTTCAAAGTAATAGAACCAGAAACATCAGACAGAATCATCATCAACACAGCAGAAATCTCAGAAGATGGTGATGAAGAAGGAAAACCAGTAGAAGACATTGACTCAACACCAGACAACAACAAACCAGAAGAAGATGACATTGACATCGAAAAAATCAAAGTAAAATACTTTGACTTAGCACTTAAAAAATGGGTAACCAAAGCAATTGTAACACAAGACGGAAAACAAACCGTAATCGAAAGTGGACACACAGGAGACGAAAATCCAGAGCCACCACTAAAAGTAGATTTAAAAGCAAGTGACATCAAAAAAGTAAATGTAAAATTTGCTTACAAAATAAAAGTAACCAATGAAGGACAAATCGATGGTTATGCAAAAGAAGTAAAAGACTACATTCCAGACGGATTAAAATTTGTAGCAAGTGATAACCCACAATGGAAACAAATCAGTGAGAAAGTAGTAGTAACCGATGCATTAGCAAACAAACTACTAAGACCAGGAGAAAGTGCAACCGTAGAAATTATCCTAACATGGGAAAATAGAGAAAACAACTTAAACTTAAAAGTAAACGTAGCAGAAATTAGTAAAGACCATAACGAAAGCAACACACCAGATATCGACTCAACACCAGACAACAAAAAACCAGGAGAAGACGATATTGATGAAGCACCAGTATTACTAACTGTTCGAACAGGAGAACCAACCCTATACATTGGATTAGCAATGACAATAACCATCATGTTAGCAGGTGGAATTTACTTAATCAAAAAACTTGTGTTATAGTAAATTAAAATAAGAAAAAAGAAAGAGGAGGAAAACTTCTCTTTCTTTTTTAAGGACAAAATATTTACAAGCAAAACGCAGTGTGATATAATTTCAAAAAAGAAAGGGTGTAGAAGAATGAATCAAATATTATACACACAAAAAAAGCAAAATAAAAAAGGAAATAAGCTAGAAATAAAAAGCGTTGTGTTATTCTTTGCCATTGCTATCATGATTTTTGGAGGAGGTTTAACAGCACAAGGAGTATATGCTATGGTAAAAAATAAAAACGTACCGCAACCAACAGTAAAACCAGAAGAAACCAAACCAAACATCGACATACAAAGACAAGACAACCAAATCATAGTAACCATAAGCCACAATAAACCAATTTCACAAGTGGTATACGATTGGAATGGAGAAGAAAGCAAAATCATCATGGCAAACAACAAAACACAAATACAAGAAACCATCGAATTGCCAGTAGGAACCAACACCTTCCATATAACCGTAGTAGACATCAATCAACAAGAAACTACTTATCAAAAAGAATACATTGTAGAAGGACAAGGAAAGCCAATTGTAGAACTATCCATTACAAGCGATAACAAAATAAAAGTATCAGCCAATGATGAAACTGGCTTACAATACTTAACCTATTCATGGAATGATGAAGACGAAACCAAAGTAGAGCCAAACCCAGAAACAACAAACATTATCGAAAAAATCATCGAAATTCCATTAGGACAAAACACACTAAAAGTAATAGCAATCAACAACCAACAAGTAGAAACCACCAAAACCATTGATGTAAAAGGAGTAAAAAAACCAGTTATAACAGTAGAGCAACGTGGTTCTAAACTATACATTAAAGCAGAAGACGAAGAAGGAATGAAAATTGTAAACTACACATTAAACGGTAAAAAATATCAACTAAACTTTGGTACAACAAAAGTAATTGAATACTTACAGGATTTAGAGGTGGGAGAAAATACCATCATCATACAAGCTTACAACACAAATGATGCTGTTACTGAATTAAAAGGAAAATGCGTATACAATCCTTAAGACAAATATAGGAGGAAAAGAATGCTACCAACACAAATCATGAACCTAATAACCTATTTCATTATATATTCATTCTTTGGGTGGTTATTAGAATCAACGATAAGAAGTGTAATCGAAAGAAAATTTATTAACACAGGATTTTTACATGGACCCTTTTGTCCAATCTATGGAATAGGAGCAATCATTATGCTCTTATTCCTAGAAAGCTTTAAAAACAACATCATCATTTTATTCATAGCAGGATTTTTTGTCTTGTCGATATGGGAATATATGGTGGGAGCATTATTAGAAAAAGTATTTCAAACCAAATACTGGGACTATACAGGATGTTTTGGAAGCATAAAAGGAAGAGTATGCTTATTAAACTCTTTATTTTGGGGATTTTTAGGAGTCGTTTTTGTAAAATACATTCATCCATTTGTTGCAAGCTATATTAGCCAAGTACCAATTCCAGTAACTATTAGCATTACAAGTATCATTGGAATTTACATGTTAATCGATGTAATTGTAACTAGTGTAAAAGTAAAAAATATACAACTAAAAGCAGATACCCTAAAAGAAATAACCGAAAACTTAAAAGAAAAACTAGAAGAACTAAAAGAAATAGGAGAAAATACAACCATAAACAAAGAAACCATTCAAAAAGCAATTGAAGACCTAAAATATAAACAAACCAAAATAAAAAGAAAGCTATATAGGCAAATCAACAGATTAAGAAAAGCATTTCCTACTATGAAATCAGAAGTAATAGAAAAATTAACAGACATGTTAAACATAAGAGAAAATAGAAAAAGAAAGAAATAGATAAAGTAAAAGAGGTTAGAAAATGGTACAAGATATTTATATTATTGATGATGACAAAGAACTAATGCAACAAATGCAAGAAATGTTCAAAGACGAAAATGAATATAAATTAACAAGGGTAGAAACAAAAAACTTAAACGAAGCATTAAGAAACATACCTTCTGTTATCATAATCAATGAAAATGGAATTCATGAAGACATCATAGAACTATGTCAAAAAATCAGAAACAATGAAGACAATTGCATTACACCAGTTCTAGTCATTGCAGAAAGTAGAGACAAACAACATCGATTAGATATTTTAAAACTAAATATAGAATATTACATTGTAAAACCAATCGACAAAGACTACTTATACTATACCATCAAAAACATTGTAAGACTGATGTATATTAATAGAAGAATCAGTCCATTAACAGGATTGCCAGGAAATGTACAAATTCAAACAGAAATGAAAAAGAAATTACTAAGCAAAAAAGAATTTGCAATATTATACTTTGACTTAGATAACTTTAAAGCCTACAATGACTTATATGGATTCACCAAAGGGGACGAAATTATCAAATTTACAGCTAGAACCATAGCAAGAAACATTCATAAGCAAGAATGTGAATCTAGCTTTTTGGGACACATTGGAGGAGACGACTTCATTGCAATACTATCCAATACCAACTGTGAAAAATTATGCCAAGATGTTATAAGCGAATTTGATACAAAAGTACTAGAATTTTTTACCCAGGAAGATGCACAAAGAGGTTATGTAGAAGTTGCTAATCGAAAAGGAATTATGGAGCAATTCCCACTTACCTCCATTTCAATAGGAGTTGTAATTGTAGACAAAGGCAGATTTACCAATACACTTGAAATAGGAGAAGTAGGAGCACAAGTAAAGCATCTAGCAAAAACCGTTATGGGAAGTACCTATATTATCGATCGAAGAAAATAAAAACTTATTTTTGATAAGAAAAAAGACAGATATTATCCTGTCTTTTTATTCTTCTATAAACTCAATTTTATTAGGAGACAACTTAGCAATACGAGCAAGAGAAAAAACCTCAAAACCTAAATCATCTAACTTCTTTCTACCAGGTTGGAAAGACTTTTCAATCACAATTCCAATACCAGCTACTTTAGCTTGTGCCATATCCACCAATCGGCAAGCAGCAGAAGCAGCTTCTCCATTAGCAAGGAAATCATCAATAACCAAAACCGTATCTTTGTCAGACAAATATTTCTTAGAAAGCGTTAAATCATATTGTGTTCCCTTGGTAAAAGAAACCACTGGGGTTTGCCAAATATCACTAGATAGCACTTTATTGGATTGTTTCTTTAAAATAATCATAGGAACCTTTAAAGCAATGGCACACATAAGAGCAGGAGCAATCCCAGAACTCTCAATCGTAACCACTTTTGTAATATTCCTATCTTTAAAATGATTAGCAAACTCCAAACCAATTTGTTGCATCAACTCTGGGTCAACTTGATGATTTAAAAAACAATCAACCTTTAAAACATTCTCATTTAAAGCAATTCCATCTTTTACAATTCTCTCTTCCAACAATTTCATCATTATCACTCCGTTTATTCATAGAATAAAACAATTATATCACGCTAGCAAACAAAAAACAAGAATATAACGAGGTTATTCACATACAATGTAAAAGAATACAATAAAAGGGTGAGGAAAATGATAATACTAAGAAAAAATAGAATTTTATTCATAGCATGCATGGTATGCATCTCCATTTTTGCATACAGTATGATACCATTTCAAAATACCAAAACCATGCCAACCGTATCATTACCAGTTAGTAGCAAAACCATTATAATAGATGCAGGACATGGTGTTCCTGATGAACGGAGCCCAGTCAAGTAGAGGAACAACCGAAGCACAAACCAACTTAAAAATTGCGTTAAAATTGCAAAACCTATTAGAACAAAGTGGAGCAACCGTTATCCTAACACGTTCAGATGAAAATGCGATTTACGATTTAGATAGCAAAACATTAAAAGAAAAGAAAATATCAGATATTCATAATCGAGTCAAAATTGGAAACGAAAGTAGTGCAGACATCTTTGTATCCATTCACTTAAACAAAATACCACAAGAGCAATATTGGGGGTGGCAATGCTTTTATAAAGAAGGAAACGAGCAAAGTAATAAGCTTGCCAAGAATTTGCAAAACAGTTTAAACGAAGCAATTCAAAAAGAAAACAAGCGAGTTGCCATGAAACTAGACACCGTATACATCATGAAACATGTTGAAATTCCAATAAGCATTGTAGAATGTGGTTTCTTATCCAACAAAGAAGAAGAACAACAATTACTAGAAGACAGCTATCAAGACCGATTAGCATGGGGAATTTACAATGGAATTATGGACTATTTCTATGAGGGTCAATAGGGACGGTTCTTTTTGGTCCAACTTGGACCATTTGGGACGCTTCTTTCAATACAAAAAAGATTTTATAAAAACAAAAGACAAATCACAAAAAATATGATATAATAGCAGATACGTAACAACCAAATTCACGATATCAACAGGAGGATGCAACATGAAGAAGTGGTGGATTGTACTATTAACTATGGCAACACTTGTTTTAAGTGTACCAATTGTTACTTGTGCAGAAAAAAGGGAAGAGCTAGAAACAGTGCAAAGTCAAGAGGAAACAGCACAAAAGAAGCAGGAGTATCTGGAGCAATTTGTGCAAGGCAACATTTCAGAAGACTTGTTTTTGGAAATGACCGTCTTCTTAGAAAGAGAGCAAGAAAACTTGCCACTAGGAGATGGGCAAGAAAAGAAAACGCAGTTTCAGGAAGACTATGTAGGCCGATTAAACCAATACATCGAGGAAAAAACAAACAAAGTGGCAGAAATTCTCTGGCGGATAAAAGACTATCCAGATTCGGTAGGGGCATGCATAGACAAACACAACAAAGACATGCGCTATGTACAGTTACAACTGGCGGAATATGGGATTGAGATGGAGTTGGAAGTATCCATAGAAGACTTTCCTATTTTATCTGTAAATAACTAAAAGCGGGCAGGGTGATACCCTGCCTTTTCTAATGGGACCAATAGGGACGGTTCTTTTTGGTCCAAGTTGGACCATTTGGGACGCTTCTTTCCAAGATAGAAAAGGTGCCAACTCTGTTTTTATTTATATAAAAACAGCTAAAAACTTAATATTTTTTATTATATTTACTAAAAAGAATTAGATGAATAAAACTACCACAAATTACCTTAAAAATATTTCAAAAAACAGTTGACATATTAAGTTTCAAATAGTATAATAAATAATACAGCAAGTAAGACCTAAGTCAACTAAATAATTTAAAGAATTAGTAAGACATAAATTTACTAACAAAATAAGCAATTACTAATCTTTTATTTTGCCCTTTTAAGGATAAGATGAAGAAGGAAAAATCCAAAGGAAAATAGAAGAAAAAAGCTTATCAAAAAATATTTTAAAAT
>CAOJXM010000019.1 GCA_948465625.1 uncultured Clostridium sp.
CATTTCTCCCAAGCATGCTTCCAAAGAAAGCTCAAACCTTGATGTTTTATATGAAAATGATATCAACGCTTTTATAACAGCAAATGATTTAACCACCGATTTTACACCAACCGTTACGTTAGATGAAAAGATAAAAGCACCTATTAGTAAAGGTAGTGTTGTTGGAAATATTCGTTATGAAATTGAAGGAATTACCTATCAAACTAATTTAATTGCTGGGCAAGATATTCAAGTAAATACTACTTTATCAACCATCTTTAAAATATTAGCAGCTCTTTTCTTAGTTTATTTATTTGCTCAGTTTATTTCTAGGGGAAATAAGAAAAAAAGGAAAAAGAAAAAATCTAAACATAGTTCTTCCAAAAAGAAATATAGATAAAAATTGTTGCTTAAAAGTTTTCTTTTAAGCAACAATTTTATTTTGAACCATAAGGTTCTTATTATTAATAAAAAGGAATTGGCTAATTTTATTTATAATCTTTTCCAATAATGATAGTGTAATCTACCTTATTATTAGAAGTTTTTGAAGATGTACTACCTACTTTTAATACTTTTTTTAATGCTTCTGTTTCTTGTGTCGTTCTTCCTGTTCTGTTAATAATAGAAGTTTTAGATGTTGCATTTGTACTTCCTGTTTTGGTTACATTGTATCCTTTTTCTTTTAATAATTCTGTTACTTCTGATAATACACTGGCTTTGCCAGTTCCATTTAATAACTCTATTTTGATTTCACTTACATCATTTGTTGTTGTATTTTCTTCACCAGAAGTTTCTCCTTCTTGATTGTCTACTATTTCTTCTGGCTCTTTAAATAAATCCTCTATCATTGTTTTGGTTTCTTTTTTATCTGCTATATATAACCATACTCCATTACATTTTTTTGGTTCTCCTGGTAGCGTTCCTGTTTTTAAGTTTTCTGTACTAAAGTTAACTGCATATGGTACATAATCTTTTGCTACTGCTAAATCAATGTTTGTTTTTACATTCTTATTTGCAATATCTAAAAATTGACCGATTTTTAATATATTTTGTGGTTTTAATGTTTGTTGTAATACTGCTGTTATAAATTCTCTTTGGGTTCTCATTCTTCCAATATCATTATCTCCATATTCAACTGGGTAACTCGTTCCATTATTATTATGTCTAAATCTTACTACTTGCTCTGCTTTATCTCCATCTAACTTTTGATATCCTGCTTTTAAATGAATATGCAAATCTTGTGATGTATCATCATAATCCATATTAATTGGAACATCAAATTCTACTCCACCAATGGCATCTACCAATTCTCTTAATGCTTTGGTATCAATTGCAATATAGTATTTAATATCCATATCTAATAATTCGTTTACTGCTTTTAATGTTTTTTCTGGATATTTTCCTTGGTATAGGGAATTAATTTTATCCCATGCTGTTGCTCTGTTTTGATTTTTTCCAACAAAGGTGTCTCTTGGTATTGACATCATAGATGCTTTTTGGTTTTTTGGGTTATAGGATGCTACCATAATCGTATCAGTAAGATTTAAGCTTTCTCCTAAAATCAAAAACTCTATACTTGGCATGTTTTTTAGAGTGTCCTCATCATGTCCTACCATGGTTGATAAAAATCCTTGAACGCCTCCTCCATTCTTTTTGGTTTTATATACAATAACGCCTCCTGCTGTTAGAAGAACGATTAATAACACGATTAGTATAAGTCTTCCTACTTTTAATTTTCTTTTTTTTGGTTTATTTTGTTTACTACTTTTTTTATTTTCTTTATCTGTTGTATTTTTATCTTCTTTTTTCACAAATCTCACTCCTATAAAATTAATTACCATTTTAGTATAACAAAACGAATCATTAATAGCAAGACTATTCATAATTTTTTAAGATTTTATATAATGTTTTGTATATGATTAATTTTATAGGTTTTCTCATTCCAATCATCGATGTATACTTCCATAATATCAATTCTTATTTGTTCATTAGTCAATTGATTTGTATATAAGTAGAACTCAATTGCTCGATTCATATGTTTTCTTTTTATTGGATTAACCGCTTCTCTTGGTTTGCCATATTTTAGATTGGTTCTCGTTTTTACCTCTACAAAAATCAACTCCTTTTCTTCTTTTCCAATAATATCAATTTCTCCTTGCCTACATTTAAAATTTCTTTCTATAATTTTAATCCCCTTTTTCTGTAAATATCGTGTTGCTAATTCTTCTCCTCTTTTTCCTATTTCTTGGATTGTTTCCACTTTTTCTCCTTTTGGTCCTTAATGAATTTTTTCATAATAATTGCCTGCTAATTGTCTGATTACACCCTCTAATTCTAACATAGTTAAGATAGAAAGTCCTTCTTCTATCGTGATTTTACTTTTCTTGATAATGGTATTAATATTAGTTGGTATCTCTTCAATCGCATTATACACTTTTTCATATTCTTTTGGTATTTTTATTTTCTCCTCTATTTCTTGCTTTTCTAATACTTTTGGATTTATTGTACCAAATCCATAATAATCTAAAATTTCTTCTGGTTTGGTAATCAACTCTGCTCCTTTTTGTATCATTCTATTACTTCCTACTCCATACTTGTTTTGTATTTCTTTGGGAATACAAAATACTGGTTTTTGCTGAATTTTAGCATGCCTTGCTGTTATACTACTTCCACTTCTATATTTGGCTTCTACCACTAATACTCCTTGTGAAATTCCTGCAATTATCCTATTTCTTTGTGAAAAGTTTTGCATATCTACTTTTTGATTTTCTTCATATTCCGATATTACACATCCACCATTTTCTAAAATTTGATGATACAATTCTATATTTTCTTTGGGGTAAATATGGTTAAATCCACTTGGTAGTACTGCTATTGTCTTTCCCACTTCCTGCATTGCTGCTTTATGTGCCATAGCATCAATTCCAAGAGCCATGCCACTTATAATGCAAATTCCTTGTGCTGATAAATACCTAGCAAACCTTTTGGCCTCTTCTGCTCCTTGTTTACTACATTTTCTAGACCCTACCATCGCAATTATTTTTTCTTGTCTTAATAACTTTTCATTTCCCTTTATATAGAGATATTGAGGGTGTCCTCGTATATCGACTAATCTTTTGGGATATCTTACATCTTTTTCTTGTATTTTTAAGCATTTCATTTATTCCTTTTCCTCCTTTTTTACTTTATTCCAATATTTTTTATCTAAACATCTATATTGTAAAGCCTCTGCAATGTGATTTGCCTGTATGTTTTTACTTTGTGCTAAATCTGCTATGGTTCTTGCTACTTTTAATACTTTTGCATATGCTCTTACACTCAAACCCAATTTTTGAAAGGCTATTTTTAAAATGCTTTCTGCTTTTTCGTCTATTTTGCAATATTGTTCTATTAATAGGGGAGATAACTGAGAATTAGAAAATAGATTATGTTCTTTATATCTTTTTAACTGGATTTGTCTTGCTTGATTTACTCTTTCTTTTATTGTTTTAGAATTTTCACAATATGTATTAGATGCTAAATTTTGATAGTTAACTGGATTAACTTCTACTTGAATATCGATTCGCTCCATTAATGGACCACTTATTTTGCTTATGTAATTAGCAATTGCTTGATTGCTACATTTACATTCTTTTCCTTCGATTCCATAATAGCCACATGCACATGGATTCATAGTTGCTACAAGCATAAAATTACTTGGGTAGGTAAAACTGGTATAGAGTCGATTGATGATTACTTCTTTATCTTCTAAAGGACCTCGCAAAGTTGCTAGTACAGTTCTATTAAACTCTGGCAATTCGTCCAAAAACAACACCCCAAAATGTGCTAATGTAATTTCTCCTGGTTTGGGAATTTTTCCTCCCCCTACTAAAGAAGTTTTGGTTATGGTATGATGAGGCGTTCGAAAAGGACGTCTGGTTACAAATGGCATATCTTGTGTTAATAAACCAGATATACTATGAATTTTAGTGACTTCTAATGCTTCTTCAAATGTTAAATCTGGTAGTATGGTAGGAATTCTTTTTATCATCATTGTTTTGCCACATCCAGGTCCACCGAATTAAGACTAAGTTATGATTGCCGAGCTGCTGCAATTTCTATTGCTCGTTTCACATTTTCTTGCCCTTTTACTTCTGCAAAGTCAATTTCATATTGTGTCTGTAGATAAGAAGGTAGAGAAGTAACTTCTGGTTGAATGTTTTGTACTTGATTTAAGTATTTTATAATTTGTTGTAGGTGACTTGCCCCTATTACTTGTATTCCCTTTATAATACTTGCTTCTTTTGCATTTTCTTTTGGTAATATAATCTTCTTGATTCCTAATTTTTGTGCCTCAATTGTAATAGGAAGTATTCCATTTATTTTGTTTAACTTTCCGTCTAAGGATAATTCCCCAATTATTAAAGTGTCTTCTAATTTTTGTTGCTTGATTTGCCCTGTATCCATTAAAATGGCAATTGCAATTGGTAAATCAAATAGCGAACCTTCTTTTCTGGTATTAGCTGGTGCTAAATTTACAACGATTCTTCTGGTTGGAAATTCGTAACCTGTATTTTTAATTGCTGTTCTTACTCTTTCTTTTGATTCTTTTACACTGGCATCTGGCAATCCTACTATCTGCCAATCTGGCATTCCTGTGGATACATCTACCTCTACGTCAATTAAGTAGCCATCTAGCCCTTGTAATCCCATGCTTTTTATAACAGATAACATGTGTCCTCCTTTTATTTGATTTTCTTTTCTTGGATATTTTATAGATTTTTTAGAATGAATTGTTTTGAATTAAACTTGACTATATGTATATCATGGTTAATGATTACCTGTCAATACTTTTTTATTATTTTTTTAAACTTCTTGCATATTTTCTTCTTTTTTGTTGTTTGCTGTCGATAGCACACACTAAAAGAGCTAGGTACTAAAATTTTAGCACACTAGCTCTTTTTCTTTTTTAAAGAAGCGTCCCAAATGGTCCCAATTGGACCAAAAAGAACCGTCCCTAATGGGGACTGGACACTTTTCTTTTTTGCATATGATAAGATATTTTGCTTACTAGGTTGGTTGGTGACATTTTAGCACCTAGTTTTGCTAGTTTTATTTTGAATCCTGGCACAATATAGAATTTTCCTTTGAAGAATTGCTGTATGGCATATTTGGCTACATATTCACTGGTTAATGATTTTACTGCAAATTCTACATCTGCTACGTTGTTGAAGTTGGTTTTGACAGGGCCAGGGCAAAGAATGCTGATTTGTACTTTTGATTTTTTCTTGTTTAATTCTTCTTTAATGGCTTCTGATAATCTTACAACATAGGCTTTTGTTGCATAATAGGTCGCCATTAATGGACCTGGCATAAAACCTGCAATGGAAGCTACGTTTAGGATTTTTCCTTGGTCTTTTTCTACCATGTCTTTTAAATATAATTTGGTTAAAATATGGACTGCTTGTATATTGGTATGAATCATTTTTACTTCTTTTTCTAGATTGGTTTTGGTAAAGGCTCCACAGGCACCAAATCCTGCATTATTGATTAGGATATCAATGTCTTTGTTTTGCTCATATAGCCTCTTACAATTTTCTTCTATCCCCAAATCCATGGCTACTATTTTTACTTTTTTTCCTAATTCTTGTTGCAATTCTTTTAATTTTTCCTCATCTCTTGCTACTGCTATTATTTCATAATTTTGTTGCTGTAAAATTCTTGCCATGTCTCTACCAATTCCTGAGGAAGCTCCTGTTATTAAAACTTTCATGTGAATGCTTTAAACTCCTTTATAAAAATAGTTTTAGAATGATGTTGTTATTGTATAATATTTTGCATAACATGGTTTCATTAATGGTTTGTAAAATGCCATCATTATGTAGAACTGGAATTAATAAAGATACTACTACTAACATGACATAAATAACAATGACTCCTCTTAAAATTCCATAAGCAATTCCACCAATTTCGTTAAATTGTTTTAAAATTGGTAATTTTGCAATTCCCTCTATAATTGCTTTTGCAAATAGTAATGCAATTTTTACAACCAGGAATAATACAATCATAACACCAATTTTTACGATATTGATTGCTAAGTCTCTTGCTACAGATTGTACGATACTATTTTGTGTGGTAACAACGGTATCTTTGATGGCATTATTAATATAGTCTACGATGACAGTTGGCATATTGGTGTTTTCTTTTTTTAGTTCTCCCTCTTCTTCTATGTTGCTAATGGCTAATTTTTCTACAATCGCATTTTCTATGCTCTCATCCAATCCCGTATTGTTAATCACTAAGTTTGAGACTGGTACATATAGAATTAGGGTAATTACAATAGCAATCACAAAAGATACTATTTTAAAGGCTACCCCAATTAATCCTTTTTTATACCCTAAAAAAGTGCTTAATAAGATAATTCCTACTATAATTAAATCCAATAGTATACTCATTTTATTTCCTCCTTATAAATTTATAATTTCAATCTTGTCTTTATATACTATGATAGCTATCTGGTCTGCTAGTACTATATCACTAATTTCTTGTGTGGAAATGTATCGTTTTTGTAACCAACCATTGGTATCTACAAATAAGACTTCTGTTCCTGTATTTAAGGCAACATGATTTCCATAGGCTTCTACTGATTTGATAGTGCTATTTACGGTATACAAATTTTCTTTTTGGGTATTGGTATTTTTAAAGATTACTTGCCTACTACTGCTAAACATATTAACCGCTTTTTCTACCGTATATACGATGTATTCATTTAAATTAATCGTTGCCGCAATTATTTTATTATCTGAAAATTGCAATATGGTTTCATCGTTTTGCTCTTTTAATACATGAATTCCACTATCATACATACATAATAATCGTGCTCGGTCATGATACTTAATATCTGTTATTAGTTCGTTTGTAGCTGCTTGGTAAGTATAAATAATAGAATTGGTTGGGTCATTTTGTGCTTTTTCAATTGATACAATTTTTATATTGGATTGAATCAGTGTTCCTGAAATATTTACTTCTGCCACACTTAAATATTTGTTATCATTTGATATTTCTGCTTTTAATGCTATGGTGTTAGATAAGTAAGTTTTAAATAATTCTTTTCCTTGTGGACTATAGGTAATAACAACAGATTTATGGCTTGTACCAGATACAATAACACTTACATATCCATTTTTGTTAACATTGACTTTTTCTATTTTTCCTTCTATTTGAGCTTGCCAAACTAAATTTGCTTCTGATACTACATACAATTCTGAGCCTTTGTTTTCTGCAATGACTAAAAATCGATTATTGGATGCATAAATTGGATTGCTAATTGGTATTTCATGTTCGTATTCTTTTCTACCAGTTGCATTATAGGTTGTTAACACATTTTTGTTTAAAATGGTCACATATTTGTAGTAAGCATGTATGGATGCATTGGTTTGTTGTGCATTTAATTCTATTTTTACTACATCATTTTCTAATACTTCTTTTCGCAATATGTTTCGGTCAATAAAAACACGCACTTGCTCATTTGAAATGTATAAAGCAACTACAACAATGACTGCCATTATTAATACAGCACTTCCTACTATGATTAACTTTTTCTTATATCTTTCTAATCCTTTGTCTTGCTCTATTTCCATACTTTTCTCCTATTTTAACTATCTTTTCAATTTTAATATTTCCTTTGCAAATATAATAAAATCTCCTAGATGATTTTGAATAACATCAGCTAATACTTCCTCATCTATTTGTTTATAGTCATGTACTGCAATGTTTCGAAATCCTATCATTTTTTGCATGTTGTTACTTATTTCTTTTGAGATTAACTCATTTTCCTCTAATTTGATAAATGCTTCTTTTTTGGTTTGAGGTACCCCTAATTTTCGATTTGCAATAACATACATAGCAATATCAATCGTTGCCTCACAAGCTCTTTGCAAGTTTAATACAATCGGATCTAGTTTTTTGTAATCATACAAATTTTCAACCTGATTGTTGTATTCTTCTTCAATCCTTTTGATACATCTTTGTATACTTTCATATTTATTTATAATAACTGCCTCATTTTCCATACCGTTTCTCCTTATTTTTTCATTTCATCAATAATCATTTTTCTACTCTCATTTAATTCTAAATACTCTCTAAACGCATCTAATTTATATAAATCAAATTCATAAGAATTTTCGCAATAAATTACAGTTCCATTGATAAGTATTTCATATTTAAAACCATCATTTTCTATCGTATCTAAATTTACTAAATCAATGTCTCTTTTTAACGCTTCTTCTAAAATCATGCTTACTTGATATAATTCCCTTTTTCCAATTTTATTTTTCGTTTTGATTGCTATATCAATATCACTCTCTGCATTTTGTGTTCCTCTTGCATAACTCCCAAAAATAACAATCGCTTCACATAGTAATTGCTGATTTAATATTTCTATTATCTCATTTTTTATTTCTTCCATATTCTATCCTCATCTATTTTTTGTAAATTTATTGTATACTAAAAAAGAATACTTTTCAAGTATTCTTTTTTAAGTTTTCTAATTCCTTGTTCTTATTCTAAAAGCCATAAAGAAGTAAGTTTATATATAGCTTTTATTGTCCAATCATAGTGATACTTATTATCATCTTCTTTTATTAATGGACATAAAAAGAAATCTGAAGTTTTCCAATTTTCTCTTTCTTCCACCATGGCAATCAAATCAAATATTACTACATAACAAGCATTTGCCTCTAATTCTGAAAATACAATTTCTCCCTTGCTATCGGTTGTTCCTGTTAAAAGAGGATTTATATTATTTTGCTCTATATATTCTATAATGTTACTACGCAATCTTGAATTGTTTATCAATGGTTTTTCCTCTTTTAAATCTTTAATACATTCTGTTGTTAATCCTGTACTAATTCCCTCTACACCTTCCAATTCTGTTATTGGAGTATATTTATCTTGTATTGGGTCATAGGTTGCTATTTTATATAATTTTACTCCTACTTGTCGTGGTTGTTCCTTTACTGTAACACGAAAAGTATAAGAAGCTTTTTTCGTCATATCCACTACATTACTACCTTCATCTGTTGGCTTTTCCATTGCATCATCTGGTTCTTCTACATTTCCACCATTCACTCTGTTTAATAAATTGTCCATTTCCTTATCTATATTATTTAATGTAATAGTTTCGTTATTGGTTGCATTTTGATAATTTTTTACTCCTTCTTCCGTCTTCTTAATAATTCTATTATCACCTATTGTTAAGTTCAACACGACAAATGCTAAAATTAACATCACGATTACCGTAATTACTAACACCATTAATGTGATTCCATTTTCTTTTGTTGCTTTCACTCTTACCACCTCTACTTTTTCCTTTGGTTCTATTGTATCTATCGCTTTTATTGGTGTCAATGTTTTTGCCCCTTTTTGTTTGTCAATAAGTTTCATAATTTGTGCTATTTTTTAATGCTTTAAAATTATTTTGTGCATAAAAAATAACTTTACTCTTTAAGAATAATTTAATAATTGTGTAGATTTTTAATAAAAGATGAAGTATAATATATATAGTTAAATAGGAGAGTGATAATAGTATGACTTATGAATTTGCTAAATATCCTGATGGAACGTTGGGTGTATTTTCTAATATTGGAAAAAAAGAAAATGGTGAAGATTATCTTTGTGTAACTTTTGAAAGACCAACTGAATGTGGTTTTGATACTTATGTAATTGAGCTTCCAAGTTATCATGTTATTCTAGAAGATGGAAATTATTCTGATGAAGAAAAGAAAACATTTTTTGAAATTGTTAAAAATGGTTCTTCTTTCTTTTTTAAATATGCACGATTAGGAGGATTAGAAATTGCCTAGTATTTTTGAATTAAAACGGATATAAAATTTATTTCTGGACAAACGAAAATGATGAACCGATTCATGTTCATATTTCAAAAGGAACTCCAGTCGCTAATGCAACTAAAGTTTGGCTAACTCAATCAGGTGGTTGCATTCTTTGTCATAATAAAAGTAAAATTCCTGAAAAAGAATTGAATATTCTTTGCGAAGATATTGCTTTACATTATTTTCAGA
This sequence comes from uncultured Clostridium sp., assembly GCA_948465625.1. GTDB lineage: Bacteria > Bacillota > Clostridia > TANB77 > CAG-508 > CAOJXM01. Next base: position 10,038 of record CAOJXM010000019.1, read on the forward strand.
TTGTTGAAAAATGGAAAATAATTCATTCAGGTAATATCAAATTTTATTGTTAAAAATTAACTTAATCGCAAAAATGCTTTAGAACTAAGCTTCTAAAGCATTTTTTATATTATTTAATTCTTGGTAAAGGTTCCATTTGCATCCCATGTACCATTTGTCCAACCTAGGCAATCTTTGTTAAAGGTAGTTGGTACATTGTGGAACATATTAGTAAAATTACTTGTTGCATTATTAGTAAATTTTGAACTTACTGTAACTGTTTGTAATGATGTACAATTATAAAACATCTTTGAAAAATCAGTACAACTGATTGTATTAAAGCTACTCATGTTTACTGTTTCAAGATTTGTGCACTCCTCAAACATCGAATACATTGCTGTTACTGATTGTGTATTTACATTTCCAAAATTCACCTTTTTAAGTTCTTTGCAATTATAAAATATACTAAACATCCATCTCATTTCTCTTGTTGTATTACCACTATCTTTTAACACTGAAAAATCAACTTCTTCTATTCCTGAGCCCCTAAACATATATGCCATACTTGTAAGATTACTAAAATCACAATCTTCTAAATGTATCTTTTTTAATGCTGTCCATGTTTTTTCTGAAGTATATGTCATTGACATTATTGGTATACTTGTTTTATAGAATGTTTTGACTTCACTGGTATCAAACTCATTCAAATATAACTCTTGT
>CAOJXM010000020.1 GCA_948465625.1 uncultured Clostridium sp.
CAAAAAGAATAACAAAAATAAATAAGAAAAGAAAAAAAGAATTAATATAAATTAAATTTATTAAAAAATTAGAATTAAGAAGTAACAAAAGATAAAAAAAGAAAAATAATATAATAGTTAAATATAAAAAATCAAAATTAAAATCAAAATATATTCAAATAGAAATAAAAGAAAAATTTTTTTATGAATAAAAAACTAATTAAATAATTTTGAGTTTTATTAATTTATAATTAAAAAGTGAAATTTTAATTAAATACGAATAAAAGAAAAGAAAAAAAGTTAAAAAATAAGGAACCAAATACATATATTAGATTTCTAAAAATGAAACAAAACAAGATATGCAATATGACAAAAAAATATAATAATATTCAAAAAAACAGTCGAGGTCAAGAAAAGAAGTTTTTTGCTCAAGGACAAATGGAGAAAAAGTTGATATTAAAAAAAGATAGAAACCAGAAATTGCATAATAAGCTTAAAACGATAAGGAAATAAAGGAGACAGACAGTAGGAAAACAACATAGAACAAGAATGAAAATGGAAAATAATGAAAAGAAGAAAAGAAATAGAACAAAAATGAGTGTTATGTAAAACTAAAGCCGATAAAAAGAAGCTTTTATAAGCAAACAAATGTGAGAAAACAAAAAAGATTGATAATGAAAGAAGGAAAAATGTTAGGGACAACTAGAAAAAGGAAAAACAGGAGAAATAGAAAATATACAAAACATAATTTGTTAACGATAGGTTATTAGGAAGATGCAAAGAAGAGAGAAAAAAGATGTTTGGAATGAAAAAGACAAAAAAAGTTAAAGAAGAAGCAATATAAGTAAATGTAAAATAATGTAAGGAGAAGAAAGGAGATAAAAAATGGAAATAAATAATCAAATATTAAATAATTCAAAAATAGAAAATGAAATAAATCATAATTTAAAATTAGAAAAAAATTTGGAAAATTATATAATTACACCAGAAAATCAGAAAAATTTTTTAGATACAACAATAGGAAAAACAATAAACTCAGTATTAAATATTGGATTAAAAATTTTATTACCAAATTTGATAGAAAATCAAGTAATTGATATAAAAGATACCATTATAAAATATGGATTTAAGGAAGGAGTAAATAAAACAATTGATTCTGCAATTGATTTAGGAAAAAGTGCAATTGGAATAGCAACTGGAAAATTTGAAAACATTACACAAGTACAAAATGCAGTACAAAAAGGAGGAATTATAGATATTACTTCAGTGGCGATTGATACAGCATTAAAATATGCAAATAAATCAGGAATCTTACCAACAGAAATAACAAAAGTAATTAAAAAAGGAAAAAATGTAATTGTAGGTAATTTAGAAAATGAACTAGAAAAAGTATTAACCAAGCAAGTAAAAAGTATAGAAAATATGAATCAATATTCAAGCAAGTGGAATGAATGTTATGAAAAACATGATTTCAAAGGTATGGAGAAAGAATATAAAAAAATCATAAAAGAACTAGCAAACATAGTACCATTAGAAAATACAATAAAACAAGCACGACAAATAGAGAATATCCATTTATTAATTAAAAACAATGGACAAGATTTCAATTTATCAAAAGAACAAATCGAATTATCAAAAAAGTTCGCATAAAGATAAGAAAATCAGTGATTTTTCCTTGCAAAATTTTCTTGATTACAGTATAATTACAATGTAGAAAATTAAGAGAAAAGAGGTTAAAAACATGGAAAGACCAGGAGAAAAAATTATAGAAAGAGATATCGAAAATGAAATGAGAACATCCTATATTGACTACGCCATGAGTGTTATTGTTCAAAGAGCATTGCCAGATGTTAGAGATGGTTTAAAACCAGTACACAGAAGAATTTTATATGCGATGCATGAAGATGGAATAACATCAGACAAACCATATAGAAAATGTGCTAATACGGTAGGATCTGTTTTAGGAAGATACCATCCACATGGTGATTCATCTGTATATGATGCAATGGTAAGAATGGCACAAGATTTTTCATTAAGATATATGTTAATTGATGGACATGGAAATTTTGGGTCAATCGATGGTGATGGAGCAGCAGCAATGAGGTATACAGAGGCAAGAATGGCTAAAATATCAAATTATATGTTAGCAGATATAGAAAAAAATACAGTAGATTTTATGCCAAACTATGATGATAGATTACAAGAGCCAAGTGTATTACCAGCAAGAATACCAGCATTATTAATAAATGGTTCTTCAGGAATTGCAGTAGGTATGGCAACCAATATACCACCACATAATTTAACAGAAGTAATTAATGGAATTATAAAAATTATTGATGAAGACGATGTAACAGACGAACAATTAATGCAAGTAATCAAAGGACCAGATTTTCCAACAGAAGGTATTATATTAGGAAAAGAAGGAATTAAGGAAGCTTATACAACAGGAAGAGGAAAAATTACAGTAAGAGCAGAAGCAGAAATAGAAGAAATGACAGGAAACAAGCAAAGAATCATAGTATCTTCTTTACCATATCAAGTAAACAAAGCAAGATTAATTGAAAATATTTCTCATTTAGTAAGAGATAAAAGAATAGAAGGAATTTCTGATTTAAGAGATGAATCTGATAGAGAAGAAAGAGTAAGAATTGTAATAGAATTAAAAAGAGATGCGAATCCTCAGGTTGTATTAAATCAATTATATAAAAATACACAAATGCAGGATACTTTTGGAATTATCATGTTAGCGTTAGTAAATGGAGAACCTAAAATTTTAACACTAAGACAGTGTATTGATAATTATTTGGACCATAGAAAAACAGTAGTATTAAGAAGAACACAATTTGAATTAGACAAAGCATTAGCAAGAGCACATATTTTAGAAGGATTAAAAATCGCTTTAGATAATATTGATGAAGTAATTAATATTATACGTTCTTCTTATGATGATGCTAAAGAAAGATTAATGGAACGATTTGGCCTTTCTGATATTCAAGCACAAGCTATTTTAGATATGAGATTAAAAACACTATCAGGATTACAACGAGAAAAAATAGAAGAAGAATATGAAGAATTAATGAAATTAATTGAACATTTAAGAGAGATTCTTTCAAGCGAAAAATTAGTATTTGAAATCATTAAAGAAGAATTAATCGAGATAAGAGATAAATTTGGAGATGAAAGAAAAACAAAAATAGTAGCAGCAGAAGGAGAAATCGATGTAGAAGACTTAATAAAAGAAGAGCAAACTGTAATTGCACTAACACATTTTGGGTATATTAAAAGAATGCCAATTGATACCTATAAGAGCCAAAGAAGAGGTGGAAAAGGAATTACAGGAATTGCAACGAGGGAAGAAGATTTTGTAAAACAAATCTTTACCGCCTCAACACATGATACCATTTTATTCTTTAGTAATAAAGGAAAATTATACAGATTAAGAGGATATGAAGTACCAGAAGCAGGAAGAACTGCAAAAGGAACAGCAATTGTTAATTTACTAAGCTTAGATAGTGGAGAAAAAATATCTGCTGTTATTCCAATTCAAAACTTTGCAGAAGGTAAATTCCTATTAATGGCAACTAAAAATGGATTAATTAAGAAAACAGCATTAACAGAATATAACACAACAAGAAAAACAGGATTACAAGGAATTACCTTAAAAGAAGATGATGAACTAATTGGAGTACGATTGACCGATGGAGAAGATAATGTAGTATTAGTAACAAGTGAAGGTATGTGTATTACATTTGATGAAAAAGATGTACGTCCAATTGGTAGAGTAGCACAAGGTGTAATAGGAATCAGACTAGATAAAGATGATCAAGTAATAGGTATGGAATCTATTATAACAGGAAGCAAAGCAACACTACTAGCTATTACAGAAAATGGATTTGGTAAAAGAACCGAATTAGATGAATATAGAGTACAAGCAAGAGGTGGAAAAGGTGTAATCACTTACAAAATTACACCAAAAACAGGAAAAATTGTAGGAATTCGAATTACTACGCAAGAAGATGATGTGATGATGATAACCGATACAGGAACCATTATTCGATTATCTGTAAAAGAAGTAAGTGTATTAGGAAGAGCAACACAAGGTGTAACATTAATGAGAACAAATGATGGAGGAAAGGTTGTTAGTATTGAAACCATTAGTCCAGAAGAGAATGAAGAAATAGAACAGGAAGAACAAAAATAAAATAAAAATAAAATTAGAATAAAAAGAATTGTTATCCACAAAAGTAAATAAATTGTGAATAGCAATTCTTCTATTTTATTCCAAAATGTGAATTATACTTTCTTTTTAAAACGAATATCTTCTCCAAAAAACGGAAGAATATTATAATTACCAACAAGTCTAGAAACAATACGTTCATCATAATTTTTAAACAATTCATTCATGGTTAAATTGGTAGAGATAATGGTTTTGGTAACAGAATGATTATTGTTTAACAATCTAGAATTAATAATATTAAACAATTCAGAAAATTTGGCACTGTTCATATGCTCTGTACCCAAGTCATCAATAATAAGTAAGTCAACTGTTAAAATATTATCACAAATATTCTTAACAGAAAGATTTTTTCCAAATCGATAATCTAAAATCATATCAAACATAATAGGGGCTGTTTGATACAAAACCGTTTTTCCCATGTTCAAAACTTCATTTGCAATGCAATTGGATAAAAACGTTTTTCCTAAACCAGTATTACCCCTAAATAATAAATTCTTTTCCGTTGGTTGTTCGAAGTTTTTTACAAACGATAAAGCTACCTCTTTAATAATTTGCATATTTTTTCGAGGTGAAATATTAGTTTTATATAAACTTTCATTTATTTCATCTGAATAAAAATCTAAATTAAAATTAGCAAAAGTATCATTTTGTATATTTCCCATATTGGATTGGTTATAAGCAAGATTAAAAAGTTTTTGCTTTAAACAGTTACACATTACATTACTATTATTTTCTAAGATAAAACCGGTATCTTCACAGATTGAGCATTCAAAACGAGGTGATAAATCTTGTACAGTAATATCTAGTTTTTTTAATAAATCTTGTTTTTTTTCTTTTAAACTTTCGATATTCTTTTGCAGAAGTGTTAAATGAGTAGAATCATTCGAAGCAAGAATCGATTTAGCAATCGAAATCGAAGTTTGTGCTAATTCTTCCTCAATTTTTTGTAATTCTGGAAATTTTTCATACAAATCTTCCTTTTTTCTTTCTGCTTTTAATAAAGCGAAGGTGCGTTTTGCATCATATTCTTGTAATAAAGTATTTAAAATAGAACGATTCAAAACTTCACCCCCTAATTAGACTGTGCCTGAATGGCATTAGAATACATAGCATCTAAATCTTCGTATTGTCTTTGCTCATAGTTGTTATAACTTTTCTTTTCTAATGCTTTTATATTTTTAGTTTTATTTTTCAAATCAATTAAAAACTGTTTTACTTCTTCAGCTGATTTTAAATTACGGTCGTACCAATCAGAGATAATCTTATAAATATAATCAAAACTAAAATTAGATTTTGAGGTTGTTTTCTTCAAAGCAAGTTCAATTACATCTAATCCATAAGAAAAATCTACCATCCATTTTTTGATATATTCTTCTTCATATTCTGTAAGATTTCTACTCAAACCTAATTTTTTAGTAATATCTTTTTTCATTTTATTTAACTTTTCCTGTTTTTGATAATACAAATCCAAATCATTAAAAGTAGTAATATGATTATTATACCAAGCCTCTGCAACCGTTTGAATATAATTTCGATGAAGAGCAGAACGTTCAAAGCAATAATTAAATAAAGCAATCATAACTTGCTCATCAAAATGATACTTCTTGAACCATAAATCAATATCGTGATACCAAGAAGGGGACATGATTCCTTGAAAAAAGGAATTATTAATATTTTCAATTGCACTAGCACGATATTTGTTCTTATTGGTTTCCTCTGTATTAATAGCAGAAGAAAGACGTGGTTTATATAATTTATGAAGTTCCATTTCCTGAAGGTTATTTAAAATATAACCAGTATTTTTTTTCGTAATAACACCTAAATCTTCCCAATACTTCAAAGCATCTTGAATCGTTTTAAAATTCAAAGCAAGCTTTTTTGATAAATCGTTTACCTTAATATCTTTATTATATTTAGATAAAAATAAAATATATAAATATACCTTAATAAAATCACCATTTGACTCAGATAAATATTCCGTAAAAAATAAGTCAGAGATTGGTGTAGTAGAAAAAAGCATAGACATATCATTTTGTTCTAACTTCATAATCGATTTCCCCTTATAGCACTTAAAAATTATCATCATTGGTTCATAATGTCAAATTATATCATTTTATAAAAGTTATTTCAATAACCAAACTTAGCATTTTAAAGAAACAATAAGAGCCACAAGGGAAAAAATTTTAAAATCAAAACAGATATTCTAAACTATAAATCTAAATCCAATAACTTTAAATCATCGACACTAGGACTGTATAAAGACTTTCCATCAAAGCGAAAACGAGAACCATGACAAGGGCAATCCCATGTCTTTTCTAAATCATTCCAAGAAAGTTCACAACCAAGATGAGAGCAAACGGGTTTAATGGCATAAAACTTACCATCTTTATCCTTATAAATACCAATCTTAGTTTTATTAATCTCTACAATCTTAGCAGAATTTTTAGTAATACTATCCAAAGTATCTTGAGGCACATTAAATTTATCCATTACCAAAGAAGAAGTTGCTTGTTTTAACATGTTAACAAATTCTGTACCATTTTTAAGTGGGTGAAAACGAGTAGAAGAAAATACATCTTGATAAGGATTTTCTTTGCCCAAAATAGAGTTAGAAATAATCATAGCAGCAACATTAGAAGTAGTCATTCCCCACTTTTTAAAACCAGTAGCAACAAAACTATTCTTCCAAAGAGAAGAAAACTCACCAATATAAGGTAACTTATCTAAAGAAATACAATCTTGTGTTTGCCAGCGATATAAAACTTTTGCATCTGGAAAAACATTCTTAGCCAAATCTTCTAAAACTGTATAACAACTTGAAATATCTTCTTGCGTACCAACCTTATGATTCGAACCACCAATTAAAACAACACGCTTTTTATCATTGGTAAGAGCTGTTCGAAAAGACATAATTGGTGCTTTTGTATTAATATACATACCATCAAAAGAAGAAGCTGTTTCAACAGCAATCAAATAAGAAGCCTCTTGATACATTTTTAAAAAATAAAAGCCAGGGGCATTAATGATAGGATAATGGCAAGCAAAAACAACATATTTAGAAGAAACAACATTATTTTTCGTATAAATATGATAAGAATCTACCTCTTTTTTGACATCATACACTTTAGAATTTTCATAAATAAGGCCATGATTCTTTTTGATACAACCAACTAATCCCATTACATATTTTAAAGAATTAAACTGAGCTTGATTAGGAAATTGAATGGCAGACAAACATTTCATAGGAAGAGGAATGGTATCAACCAAATTGGCATCAAAACCTAAAGAATTAACAGCCAAAACTTCATGTTTTATCTTAAGAACTTCTTCTTCTAAATCCGTAAAAACATAGTTGTTACAAACTTCAAAATCGCAATCGATTTTTTCTGTATCAATAATATTTTTTATATTAGAAATTGCTTCTAAATTAGCATCTAAATACCCCTTTGCTAAATCATGCGAAAAAGTATTGATTAAATAATCATAAAAAAGTCCATGTTGAGCCGTAATTTTAGCAGTCGTATTACCAGTAGCATGATGGCAAAGATAATCTCTTTCTAAAATACATACTTTTAAACCAGCCTTTGACAATTCATAAGCAGTAGAAATGCCAGTAATACCACCACCAATCACACAGACATCTACTTCAATATCTTTTTCTAAAGGTGTAAAATTAAAATCTGGAACAGAATCTAACCATAAAGAACTCATAAAAAAACCTCCTAGTAAACTATTTATCAATAGTCTTACCAAAAGGAACAAAAAAATGTATAAAAGTTTAAAATTACCAGTGATAGGTTTCGCCTTTGGAAATCTTAAAAGCACGAAAGAGTTGTTCTAACAAAAATACACGAATCAATTGATGCGGAAAAGTCATCTTTGAAAAACTAATCTTTTCATGAGCAAGGGACAACACATGCTCATTTAAGCCTAAAGTTCCACCAATTACAAACGTAATCGAACTATTAAGATTTAAAGCAATATCGTCAAGTTTTTTAGAAAAATCTTCAGAACAAAATTGCTTTCCACTTAAATCCAAACAAAAAACAAAAGAATCCTTTTTTAGCTGTTCGAGAATATGATTACACTCTTTTGCCTTAATATCTGAAATGATAGAAGGATTTAGTTTGTTTGGTAATTTTTCATCGGATAACTCAGTAATGTTCAAATTACAATACTTTGAAAGCCTTTTGGAATATTCCAAAACGGCTTCTTTTAAATAACTTTCTTTTAACTTTCCAACACAAACAATATGAATGTTAAGCATAAATCCTCCCTTAAACAGCAGTATGTAAATTGGTAGAAACAGAACAACCAACATCAAATAATTGGGTTGGTTCTGTACGACTAGCTACACAAAGGTTAATATCTTTGGTAGAATAATTACTCATAGACAACTCATTTACAACCGTTTGATAAGCTAAATCCGCAAAATTACTCTCCTTTGATAAATGGCCAATAACAGCATTGCTTAATCCACAACCAATTAAATGAGCAATTGTCTTTCCTGCTAAATGATTAGACAGATGTCCATTTGGTCCAGCAATTCTAGACTTTAAAACAAAAGGATAAGAAGAACACTTTAAAACTTCGGGATCATAATTCGATTCTAGCATTAAAAAATGACTTCCCTCCAATTTGTTCATAATATTAGAAGTAACATGACCTAAATCAGTAGCAATACTTAACTTATTATTCTCATGAAAAAGGTTAAATCCACAAGGATTAGCAGCATCGTGAGGAATTAAAAAAGGTAAAATCTTTAAATCACCAATTTCGAAACATTCTTCCAACTGAAAAGTTTTGATATTAGAACTTTCTAATTTATCTCTTTGTTTTGGCATAGCGTCCCAAGTTTTGGTATTAGCAAAAACAGGAAGATGGAACTTACTAGCAAGAGTACCCAAACCTTGTACATGGTCAGAATGTTCGTGAGTTACTAAAATAGCATCTAAATCAGAAGCCAAAACACCAATGGAAGCTAAAGCATCCTTTATTTTCTTCATACTGACTCCAGCATCAACTAATATTTTCGTATGTTCACTTTGAACAAACAAACTATTTCCAGTACTTCCACTATACAAACTACAAAACTGCAACATCATAATCCTTCCTTTGTAACTTATTCACTAACACGTTCAATATTAGCACCAATTTTTCTAAATTTATTCTCAATATGTTCATAACCACGGTCAATATGTTCTAAATTGTAAATTTCGGTTTTGCCTTCTGCACAAATTCCTGCAATAATCAAAGCTGCACCAGCTCGTAAATCAGAAGCATAAACAGGAGCACCAGATAAAACATTGACTCCCTCAAAAAAGGCCGTTTTTCCTTGTGCCGTAATCTTGGCACCCATTTTATTTAACTCATCTGTATATTGAAATCTAGATTCCCAAATGCTTTCATTAATCGTACTATTGCCCTCAGCAGTAGAAAGAACCACTCCCATTTGTGGTTGTAAGTCCGTTGGAAAACCAGGGTAAGGTAAAGTTTTAATACTTGTTTTCGTTGGTCTATTATCACACCAAACATGAATACAATCTCCACCTAAATCCTCTGCATGAGCACCAATTTCTAAAATTTTTGCGGTAATACATTCTAGATGTTTGGTAATACAATTTTTAATGACCAAATCTCCACGAGAAGCAACTGCTGCAAGCATAAAAGTACCAGCTTCTATTTGATCGGGAACAACACTATAAGAATTACAACCTGCTAACTTTTCTACAACATTAATCTTAATAACATCGGTACCAGCACCACGAATATCGGCTCCCATGGTATTTAAAAAATTAGCAACATCTACCACATGAGGTTCTTTTGCAGCATTATCAATAATCGTAGTGCCCTTTGCTAAAACAGAAGCAAGCATAACATTAATCGTAGCACCAACAGAAACA
>CAOJXM010000021.1 GCA_948465625.1 uncultured Clostridium sp.
AACTGCTGCATCTTTATCTTTTTCTACGTAATAAACACGTTTGCTATGAGGATGTCTTTCTATTACTTGTAATTCTGGTATTTGCAATACCACATTATACAAAGTACTACTTACTTGACAATTACCGCCACCTACAGCCTGAAAGGTATTACCATCTTTATCAAAAGCATCTGCTTCTTGATAACCACGTTCTTTGGTAGGTTTGCCAACCGTATCACAAAACGAAAAAGTCTTTCCTGGTTCTACAACGGTTTCATTTAGTACCCCAGTAGTAATATTAATATTACCAGTTCTAGGATTCATAGTACCACCTAATTTGGTAGAAAAAGAAGCCATTTCTATTTCAGAAGAAGTAGATTGCATGTTTTGTTTGATTTCTGTTGTATTGGTTATACTATTATCAGAAGAAGGATTTTCATCGGTAGAAGTACTTAATTTACTAACATTAACGTCATTAGGAGTCGTGTTTTCTTCCTTTGTGCAACCCATTAAAAATAGAGCTAAACTTAAAATAATTGAGATACTTAAAAATTTTTTCATCTTTTACTCCAATCTAAAATTAATTTTTAAATATTATCTCCCAAAATCAAAAAAACAAACTTGCTTTTTTTACCAAATTGTAATATAATTTCATGTAAATGAAAGAAAATTGGGGGAAATCAGAATGAATGCAATCGAAATTAGAAATAAATATTTAAAATTTTTTGAAAAAAATGGACATAAAATCATACCAAGTGCACCATTAATACCAGAAAATGACCCTTCTGTGCTATTTACTACAGCAGGAATGCAACCATTGGTGCCATACCTTTTAGGGGAAACACACCCAGCAGGAAAAAGATTAACCGATTATCAAAAATGTTTACGTACTGTTGATATAGATGAAGTAGGAGACAATCGTCATCTAACTTTTTTTGAGATGTTAGGAAATTGGTCATTAGGGGATTACTTTAAGCAAGAATCCATTAAAATGAGTTTCGAATTTTTAACCAAAGAATTAGGAATTCCAGTAGAAAAATTATCAGTTACCTGTTTTGCAGGAGACGAAGATGCTCCAAGAGATGAAGAATCTGCTAAAGTATGGGAAGAAGTAGGAATGCCAAAAGACCATATCTACTTTTTTGGAAAAGACGATAACTGGTGGATTGCAGGAGAAGAAGGCCCATGTGGACCAGATACCGAGATGTTTTATGATACAGGGAAACCTGCTTGCAGCAAGGAATGTAATCCATCTTGTGGATGCGGAAAATATGTAGAAATTTGGAACAATGTATTTATGGAATATTATAAACAAAAAGATGGAACCTATTCTAAACTAAAACAGCAAAATGTAGATACTGGTTTAGGATTAGAAAGAATGAATATGTTATTACAAGGAAAAGAAACACCATATGATACTGAAATCTTTAAGCCAGTAATGGACAAACTACAAGAATTGGCAAAACAAGAAAATATCCAAAGTAGAAGAATTGTAGCAGAACACTTACGTTCTAGCATGATGGTAATTGCAGATGGTGGTAGACCTAGTAATGTAGATAGAGGCTATATTTTAAGAAGACTGATTCGTAGAATGACAAGACATTTAAACAAACTACAAATTGATTTGCAGGAATTAGGAAACTTGATTGAATTAAACATTCAAGTATTAGCCGAGATGTATCCAAGCTTAGAACAAAACAAAGAAACCATCAAACAAGTCATTTTAGAAGAAAAAGACAAATTTGTAAAAACATTGGTACATGGAGAAAGAGAATTTGACAAAGCAGTAAAAAGAATGAAACAAGAGAATAAAACCAATATTGATGGACATACTGTATTTAAGTTATATGATACTTATGGCTTTCCACCAGAAGTCACGAAAGACTTAGCAACCGAGCAAGGATTTAGTATTGACTTAGAAGAATTTGAGAAATTGTTTAAAGAACATCAAGATAAATCAAGAGCAGGTTCTGAGCAAAAATTTAAAGGTGGATTAGCAGACCAAAACGAAAAAACCATTGCCTACCATACAGCAACTCACTTATTACATAAGGCATTACAAATTGTATTAGGAGAACATGCGACTCAAAAAGGTTCCAACATCACAGAAGAAAGGCTAAGATTTGACTTTGCTCATCCAGAAAAAGTAACAAAAGAGCAATTAGAAGAAGTTGAAAAAATTGTAAATGAGCAAATACAAAGAGATTTACCAGTAACTTGTGAAGAAATGACAGTAGAAGAAGCAAAAGCACAAGGAGCAATGGGACTTTTTACAGACAAATATGGAGAAAAAGTAAAAGTATATACCATAGGTGATTTTAGTAAAGAAATATGTGGTGGTCCACATGTAAGCCACACAGGCGATATGGGAACCTTCAAAATCAAAAAAGAAGAAGCGAGTTCATCTGGCGTAAGGCGTATTAAAGCAATTCTCCAATAGGGACGGTTCTTTTTGGTCCAATTTGGACCATTTGGGACGCTTCTTGAAATATGAGAAAGGAAGAAAATTATGGAAGATTGTATATTTTGTAAAATTATAAAAAGAGAGATACCATCAGAGATTGTATATGAAGATGAGGAAATTATTGCTTTTAAAGATATACAACCAGCAGCACCAATTCATATATTAATCATTCCTAAAAAACATATTGCATCTTTAGTACAATTAGAAAAAGAAGATGAAGCATTAGTAGGAAAAATTTACACAGTTATTAACAAAGTTGCAGATTTAGTAGGAGTAAAGGAAAAAGGATATCGTGTAATTGTGAATTGTGGAAAAGATGGCGGACAAGAAGTACAACATTTACATTTTCATTTATTAGCAGGAAAACAATTGGGAGAAAAAATCGTATAACTCTATTCATGATAAAAAAATTGTGGTATAATAGAAATAGAGGAAAAAACAAATGAATGGAGGAAGAAATATGTTTAATAGTAAGTATAGCAATGTTTTAACAGGTCTTCTAATAGTTGTTATTATAATCATAATAGGGTTATTAGGATTTCTAGGATATGATATGTATCGAAAATATTATATTGATAAAGATGCAGATGATTTTTTATCAGAGTATGAAAACCAGATAAAACAACCAGACAATAATAATACTGTTGTAGATAATAATGGAAATGATAATGATAATACAAATATACAAAATCCAATTGATAATTTACAAAATACAGTTAATAATAATGGAAACAGTGGAAGTAATACCAATACAACAAAACCAAAATACAAAGGCTTTGATGTATTAGGAATTATAGAAATTCCAAAAACAGGGATTAAGTATCCAATTTTGGACCCAGGAACTAGAATAAAAAAAGCAATTGAGATATCAGTTGCTATGCAATATGGACCTGGACCAAATGAGATAGGAAATACCGTTATTATTGGACATAATTATAGAAATGGAGCCTTTTTTGGAAAGAATAAACAATTAGCAAATGGGGATGTGATATACATAACAGATAATAGTGGAAACAGAATTCAGTATACCATTTACAATATTTATAAAACTTCACCAGAAGATTCTGACTATATGGTAAGAAATACAAATGGTGCAAGGGAGATTTCTTTATCAACTTGTACAGATGATAGTAAGCAAAGATTAGTAATTTGGGCAAAAGAGTAAAAAAAGAAAAAAATTGATAAAAAATATTGACAAATAAAAGATATTTAGGTAAAATATTAATTGCACTGTTACTTGAGTAGAGTAGCAGTGCAATATGGTGGATGTGGCGTAGTTGGTTAACGCGCCAGTTTGTGGCACTGGAGACCGTGGGTTCGAGTCCCATCTTCCACCCCATAAAAAAATATGTACATTGGGCTGTAGCCAAGCGGTAAGGCACCAGACTTTGACTCTGGCATGCGCTAGTTCGAATCTAGCCAGCCCAACCAATAAAAAATCGCAGAAGCGTTGAAATATCAACATCTGCGATTTTTTTGTGCGATTTTAATGTAACTGACTTTTATTTCTATATTTTCAAGATTATTTATTCTATACTATCAAATGATAAACAGCAGTAGTACACATACAAAGAAGAATTCCGCAAAGAGTTGGTAAAACAAAAGATAAAATCGTCCATCTCCAACTTCCAGTTTCCTTTTTTATGGTTAACAAAGTAGTACTGCAAGGGAAGTGAAGAAGCGTAAAAATCATAACATTAATTGCTGTTAAAATCGTCCAACCGTTTTGTAGTAAGATGTTACCAATCAAATAAGTATCTTCTAAGTCAACTAAAGAGCCTTTTGCCATGTAACTCATTAAAATAATTGGCAGAATGATTTCATTAGCAGGAAGACCTAGTAAAAAGGCAGTTAAAATGTATCCGTCTAACCCCATAAGCTGAGCAAAAGGATTCAGAAAAGTTGCAATATGAGTTAAGATGGTAATATCTCCAATGTGAATGTTAGCAAATAGCCATATCACAATTCCAACAGGTCCTGCAACAGAGATAGCACGAAGTAGTACGTATAAAGTTCGATCCAACAATGACCTTACAATGACTTTACCAATTTGTGGTTTACGATAAGGTGGGAGTTCTAGTATAAAAGAAGAAGGAACTCCCTTTAGTATTGTTTTAGATAGAATTTTTGAAATGAGCAAAGTCATAAAAATACCAAGTAAAATTACTAGCAATACAACAAAAGAAGAAAGCATAGAGGAAGCAAAACCTGTAAAGATACTTCCAACAAAAATAGTAGCAATGGTAATTAGAATAGGAAAGCGTCCATTGCAAGGAACAAAAGCATTGGTTAAAATGGCAATAAGACGTTCTCGTGGGGAGTCGATAATTCTACACCCAACAATTCCTGCAGCATTACAACCAAATCCCATGCACATGGTTAATGCCTGTTTTCCGGTTGCACAAGCCTTTTTAAAATAATGGTCCAAGTTAAAAGCAATTCTAGGTAAATATCCCAAATCCTCTAGCAAAGTAAACATAGGAAAAAAGATGGCCATAGGGGGGAGCATAACGGCTACAACCCAAGCTAGTGTTTGATACATTCCATAAACTAACACACCAGTTAACCAATCAGGAGCATGGAAAGCTTCAAACAGCCATACCAATTTTTCTTGTAGAAAACCAAAAAAATCACTTAACAATCCAGAAGGATAATTGGCTCCTGTTATCGTAATCCAAAAAATAACGCCTAGAAATACAATCATAATAGGAATTCCCCAAATTTTTGAAGTTAAAATCTGGTCGATTTTTCGATCACGTAATTGATAAGAAGCATTCAAAAACAAAACCGTGTCATTGCATACATCTTCTGCTTTAAAAACAATACTAGACACCAGTTTATCTTTTAGCGTATTGTTATCAATCGAATTGCTTGATAAAAGTTCTGCTATTTCCGTTCGTATAGTTTGTAATTCCAAATTATCTTCAAAATCAATGGACAAATGTTGTTCAATCGAAGACAAAATAGAAGTATTATTTTCCATTAACTTCAAGCAAACCCAACGTTGTAAATATGCTTCTTTTGCAGGAAGGAGATTAGCAACAATGGGTAGCAGTTTTTGAATACAAGTTTCAATAACGGGAAAGTATGTAACACCAATTGCATTCGGTTTTGTTTTGCCAGAGCAGACTTCTTCAATCGTAGAAAGTAGCTTTTGCAAAGTTTTTGGCTTTCGCGCACTGGTTCCAACAACAGGTACACCTAAATAGGTAGACAATTTTTCTAAATCAATTTGAATATTTTTCTTTTTTGCTTCATCCAATAAATTTACACAAACAATCACATTTTGGGTAATTTCCATGGTTTGATAAACCAAATTCAAGTTACGTTCCAAGCAAGTAGCATCTACAATAACCACTGTTGCATCTGGATTACCAAAACAATTTCTTCTTCTTGTGAATTAGACATTAGAGAATAGGTTCCAGGAATGTCAACCAAAAGAAAATTTTTTTTATGGTAAGAACAGATGCCAGTAGCATTACTAACAGTTTTGCCAGGCCAATTTCCAGTATGTTGATGCATACCAGTTAAAGCGTTAAAAATAGTACTTTTGCCTACATTAGGATTACCAGCTAAAGCGATGGTATAATCACAGCTATTTTGAGCAAAGTGAGAATCAAGTAGACGAGCACCAGTAGAGGTAGAAGTAAGTCCCATAAATTTTCCTCCTAACATTTATTACAATAGTCTATGTTACTTCGCTTAAAAATGTGAATACTCCCCTAAAAAGCTAGGAGAGTAGATGGATTTATTCTATGATAATCAAACTAGAATCCTCTTTTCTAAGAGCAAGCATAGTTCCTCTAATTTCAAAAGCAGTGGGGTCTCCGCGAAGGGCTTTTTAAAATCGATTTTATTTTAGTGCCTTTTACAATTCCTAAATCTAATAATCTACGGCGAATGGTTCCATTACAGTGTAATTCTTTTACAATGGCTTCTTTTCCAATGGGCAGTAAGTTTAATGTTGACATATATTTGTACCTCCCTAATAGTATTGTTAGTATAGTATATTCGAAAAAGAAAATTATGTATACAAGAAAAAACTTGTATATTTTTCAAAATTGATATAAAATAAATGCGAAAAGGGGAGAAAATAAATGAGAAATAGAAAAGTAATTTTTAGTATAATTGTATTAGCAATTGTAATTTTGCTAGGTACCATTAAGCTAGAAGCAGCAGATTTGGAATTACAAGAATTGGAATATAGAAATTTGGGACATCTATATAGAAGATACCAATACTTTATTTAAAACATTTGAACTAGATAAAAGCAAATATCAAGAAATAACGGATGTAACAGTAAAAGAAATTACAAAAGGAAGAAATCAAGCTTTTAGAGAAATAGACAAAGAAATGTATCATCTACCAAAAGGATACTATTATGGTTTAATCAACCAAAATCGTAAGTTTGAGATTGCATGGGGAGTACAAATAGAGGATGAAACTAGAAAATATGAGATTTGCTATAAAATAATCGATGCAGTTAAAAACTATAAAGATTGTTCCGAATTTTATTGGCAATTTATTAGTACAATATCCGAAATACCAGCAAGAAAAGTAAAAGGAACCATACACTTGCCAAGTGCAGTAGAGAATATAGAGGAGTTTCGAGTATGGGCACATGGACCATTAAATGGAAAGATAAGCAAAACAGCAAATGATACAGCAGTATTTGAGGTAGAAAAGCTAAACGCTAGAACGATGCTAGAGGCAAGAGTGGTAACGCCAAAAGAGATTTTTTATAGCAATGACAATACACAAGAGGTAGAACAATTGCAAACCATTTTAAACCAAGAACAAAAATGGGCAGATGAGGCAAATGCGAAACGAGAGGTTATTGCCCAAAGAACAAAAATGATAAAAATCATTTTAATTGTGGCAGTAATTGTGATGAATATAGTTGGTGTATTTGTAGCAATTTACTTAATAAAAAAGATAAAGAAATATCGTGAGGTGTTGGCTCAAAATCCAAAAATAAAACCAGACCAAGAGTTACCATATTTTAGAGACATACCAGATGAAATGGCAACACCAGCACAAGCAGCCTTTTTATACTATTTTGATGGATATGATAAAATGCAGGTACAATTACCAAGAGTAGTGTCTGCTACGATGTTGGATTTATGTTTAAAACAATATATTGAATTTGAAATAGTAGCAGGAAAAAAAGACCAAATAAAAATAAGACTGAAGCCAGAAAAGGATGTAGAACAATTAGCAGAAGATGAAAAAGTTGTATATAACCTTTTAAACAGTGTGCCACAAGAGGACCATACATTTACGATGAAGGATTTTCAAAAATATTGTAATAGAAATGGAACTAAGATAACCTCAAAATTTGAAGCCATTCATAAGAAGGCAAAAGAGGAACAAGAGAAAAAGCAAAATTACCAAGAAGGCTTAATCAAACAATCAAAAGAATGGGGAGCCAAAGCAGGAGGATATTTTGCATGGTGCATTGCAACTGTGATGTTTGCGATGTGGTTAGCCGTAATACCAAGCATTATACTTACCGTTTATGCAACTAAAATTAGTGCTAGATTTAGTCGTTTAACGCAAAAAGGAATGAACGAAAGAGAACAGTGGTTAGGACTTAGAAAATATATGCAAAACTTTTCTATGATGAAAGAAAAGACAGTTCCAGAATTAGTATTGTGGGAAAAATATCTAGTATATGCAACCACTTTTGGCATAGCAGAATTAGTACTAAAACAATTAAAAGTAGTTTATCCACAAATTACTGATGCTGATTTTATGAATTCACATGGATATGCATATTTATATTTGATGTATTCAAACAGTTTTAACCATTCTTTTATCAATACATTAAACAATTCGGTTACGACTACTTATAACAATGTAACTTATGGTTCTAGTAATAATTACTCTTCTGGTTTTGGTGGAGGCGGAGGCTTCTCTTCTGGAGGAGGCTTTGGAGGAGGCGGTGGCCGGAATGGGTGGCAGATAACCCCCCATTAGGGACGGTTCTTTTTGGTCCAAGTTGGACCATTTGGGACGCTTCTTCATAAAAAATAGGGAGACATAAAATAAGGTTTCTCTATTTTTTAGGATAAAAATCATAAAAATGCATATAATAAACAAAAGAAGCGGAGGAATTTTTATGATTAAAATGATTGAATTACCTTATAACATGAATTCATTAGAACCATATTATAGTAAAGAGACTTTAGAGGTTCACTATAATGTGCTGTACAAAGGCTATGTAGATAATACGAATAAAACAGGAGAAAAGCTAGCAAAGGCAAGATTGGAAAATGATTTCTCTAGTATTAAATGTTTAGAAAGAGATTTAGCCTTTTTTGGTTCTGGTGCGATTTTACATCAAATGTTTTTTGAAAATATGGGAGTGCCAATACCAAGTACGCCAAGCAATCAATTAATGGAACAAATCATAAAAGATTTTGGAAGTTTTGATCAGTTTCAAAATCAGTTCATAGAGGCAGCTAAAACAGTAGAAGCTTCGGGGTGGTGTTTGCTAGTATGGGTTCCTAAGTTTCACAAGCTAGAGATTTTACAAGCAGAAAAACATCAAGATTTAACATTATGGGGATGTACACCATTATTTGTGCTAGACATGTGGGAGCATTCGTATTTCTTGCAATATAAGGCAAATCGAGTAGAGTATATTAATGCCTTTAAGAATATTATCAATTGGAAAGTGATTAATAAAAGGTTTGAAGATATTACGTAAATATCTTCTTTTTTGCTATACAAAAGATTGGAAATATGATAAAATGAGCAAAAAAGGAGTAGAAAAAATGAAATTATTAATAACAAGACATGGACAAACGGATTGGAATGTAGCAGGAAAAGTGCAAGGGCAAACCGATATAGAATTAAATCAAACAGGGGTAGAACAAGCAAAGGCAACAGGAGAAAAGCTAAAACTAGAAAAGATTGATTTAATTATATCGTCTCCTTTAAAAAGGGCTGCTAAAACAGCACAATTGATAGTAGGAGATAGAGAAATTCCGATTGTATATGATAATCGAATTAAAGAAAGATGTTTTGGAGAGTTTGAAGGAAAGACACGAGAAGAGTTTAATTTTGATGAGATTTGGAATTATAAATTAAATAAGCATTATGAAATGGCAGAAAGTGTGGGACAAACATTTGAAAGAGTGTATCAATTTTTAGATGAGGTAAAAGAAGAATACAAAGATAAAACCGTATTGATAGTTACGCATGGAGGGATTGCGGTACCAGTTAGAGTGTATTGTGAAGGTTTACCAGAAGGAATGGAAGTACTAAGAGGATTAGGACTTGAAAATTGTGAAGTGAAAGAGTATGAATTATAGAAGGAGTAAAAATGGAAAGTTTATACAAAGAAACAACATACCTTATGAAAAAGTATGGGATAACAGCCAACAAAAAATTAGGGCAGAACTTTTTGATTGATGAAGCAGTAGTGAATACGATTGTAGAAAAATCAGAGATAACCAAAGAGGATTTGGTAATTGAGATAGGACCTGGTTTAGGAACTTTAACACAGCGACTTTTGCTACAAGCAGGGCAAGTGGTGTGC
>CAOJXM010000022.1 GCA_948465625.1 uncultured Clostridium sp.
GTTGTTGTGTCATACGTCTAACTACTTCTGGAACTCCTAAGTCTTCAAATTTTGGTAATTGGTTTTTAATAATTCTTAGTGTAAATAATGGTACATCATAAGATAATGAAATGTTAACCCTAAAACGTAATCCTCCAAATTCTAAAGAAGTATCTAGTTTTTTATTCTCTCTAAAAACATTGTCTTTGTCTACATTTCCTCTTACTAAATAATCATAAATATCGTTCATATCCTCTGGAACTAATACACTACTTCCTTCTACCTCTTTTAGTTCTCTCATAATTCTAAGCATTGGTTTGTTTCCACAAATAAAGTGGATATCAGATGCCTCATTTTCAATTGCATAATTTAAAATTTTTTCAATCTCTATCATTCGTTGCTCCCCCTTATGTATTAATATATTACTAACTTATTATTTAATTCTTTTAGTGTGGTTACACCATTTAACACTTTTTTTAGTCCATCAATTACTAATGGTTTATAAGAACCTTCTAATGCTACTTCTCTTATTTTGATGGTAGAAGCATCCTCTGTAATTAATTCTTTAATTTTATCATCAATTGGCAAAATTTCAAATACAGCAATTCTTCCTAAAAATCCAGTTTGATTGCATTGTGAACATCCTATGGTATCATATGTCTTTTTTCCTGTAAAATCAAAGCTTACTCCTGATTTTTCTCCTATTTGATTTATGATATCCATTTCTTCTTTGGTAAATTCTCTTTCTCTTGCACAATGTGGACATATTTTTCTTACTAATCTTTGTGATACTGCTGTTGCTAAAGTACTTGAAATATCATAGTTAGATACTCCCATTTTTCTTAATCTGGTAATAACTTCTATGGCATCAATGGTATGGATGGTTGACAATACATAATGTCCTGTTTGTCCTGCTTGCATTGCAATTTCTGCGGTTTCCTTATCTCTTATTTCTCCTACTAGAATAACATCTGGGTCTTGTCTTAAAACGGTTCTTAAAGAATCTAAGAAACTGGTTTTGGCATCAATTTCAATTTGGTTTAACCCTTCAATACGAATTTCTACTGGGTCTTCTATGGTTGTTATATTGATTTCTGGTCGATTTAAGAAATCAATAACACTGTATAAGGTTGTGGTTTTACCTTCTCCTGTAGGAGCAGCAATAATGGTAATACTATTTCTTTTATCAAAACTATGTTTTAAGGTTTGCTCATCTCCTGGGAAACCAAGTGCAAAGATATCTTGTACATCTTCATTTTTCTTTAATAATCTTAAAACTAATTTTTCTCCATATACATTCTTTTGAGAAGAAACACGTATATTGTAATCAGAATACATGATAATTCTACCATCTTGTGATTCTTGCTTTTCTTGGAACATATTTGAAATAGCCTTTAACCTACCAATAATTTGTGCTTGTTTATCTTTTGGATTATGAGCGGTTGTAAAGAACTCTCCCTCAATTCTGTAACGAATTCTTAGTTCATTTTCCATTGGCTCTAAGTGAATGTCACTCGCTCTTTTGTTCATTCCTGTTTTAATGATGCTATCTACTAATCCTGTAATATCGTTTGAAGTATTAAAGTTATCGGTTATGGTTCCTTCTAATGATTTTAACACTTTTTCAATGTCTGACTCAAATCCAATGTATTTTTCCATAACAAGACCTTTATTTAATAGTAATAATCGAATTACTTCAATGGATTTACGATTGGTGGTATCAGCAAAGCAAACTTTAACTTTTCCGTCTGCAATTTCAAATGGAATTGCTTTATTTTGTTTTGCTACATCCAGTGATATATAGTCTTCTATATTAATTTTTACATCTCTTCGTTCAATTAGGATTACCTTTTCGTTTAAGATTTCTCCCATTGCTGCAATCAGTGCTCCTGAATCACATAAGTTCAAGATGTGTAAAATATCGCCTAATTTTCTGCTTGGATTACTTTTTTGATAATCAATGGCAGTTTCAATGTCTTCTTGTGTGATAACCCCTCTCCTTACTAACTCAATTCCGATTGGTTGCTTTCTTGTATCCATATAAAATCCTCCTTCTTTTGTATCTCTATTTTATATTATACTCTATTTTTTTACCTTTCTCTACATAATTTTACAATTGGCAAAAATTACATTTGATTCATCACAAATTTGGTTGTTTTGGTTGCTTCTAAATTTTGTCCCACTGTCATTAAAACAGTAACTATTTTCTTATTTTTTACTTGTTCTACTTGAAATTGTGCATTAGCAACATTGTCACATATTTTGATTTGATTCATATAAATCGCATTATTTTGAAAGGTATATACATTGCCAGAAGCAAATTTGATATAGCTTTTATCTTTTGCTACACTTACTACACTGTTTCCCATTTTTTTTACATCTTTTGTAAAATACATATTAAATTTGGTAATGGTAGCTATGTTTTGGCTACTATCTTTTGCATTTACTACATTGGTATAGAAAAATGAAGTAATATTGCCTACAATTGCCACTACAATGATTAATACAAAAACATATATAATTAAACTGGTTAAAGTAACACCTTTATTCTCTTTCATCTTATCTCCTATTTGTTAATAATAAGTCTACTAATTTCAAATGATTGTTTTCTTTTTCCAATTGGATATTCTATTTTTACAGTTAATATCTTAATCAAATCTTCTTTGTTGGTATTTCCTGTTGTTGTGTTATATTTTACAAGTTGTGTTGTAATTTGATAGGCATCGGCTATTTGCTTGTTGTTATAAAATTCTTGTAATTTATTTTTTACGCTAGTATCATCTACTTGTTCATAATCCATTTGTTCTACTGCTTCGATTACATCAATTACATGATTTAAGGCAGCACTATTTCTTGCTACTTCTGTATTACTAAGATAGTAATTGTAAAATGCAGAAGTAATAATGGATACAAATATAATTATAATAAGAACTGCAACTGATACATCAACTGCTGTAAAACCTCTTTTATCTCTTACATTCATGTTATACTCCCCTATACTAAGTTAAAATTACAAATAAAATTTGATACACTGATTACAATGATGTTGTTAACACATAAGAAAAAGGCAATTGGTAACCCCTCTTGTTTTTTCTTTTGTACAATCATTTTTGGATTACTGTTTTTTACTTTTTTTAATAATAGATAAATTCCAATTGCTAGTAGTGTTAGCATAATGGTGAAAATGGTCGCATATTCCTTGGAAATGGTAACCATGGATACTAATAATATTAAGATTTCTAAGACATAACTAGCTGTTAATTTTTTCTTTAAAACGTAATTATCTAATACTAATAGTAATATGATAATTAGTAAATATATAACATATGCATATACATGATAAGCATTCATGATACATGAATATATCATATAAAGTAAGCATACAAATAAGTTATAAGCTAGGACCGATTTGCAAATCATTCTTTTTTCTTTGTCAATTCCTGCTATGATAAATAAACTAGCAAAATACAAAAAACCTAAACTTAGGTTGATTAGTTGTGATGTTTGCAGTGATGTCCAATTTATTTTTAGTGAAATTGCAAATAAAACAAAAACCATTCCTGATAAAATTTCTAGTAAAAAGTATCGTGGTCTTATTTTTTTCTTACAATATCTACATTTTGCCCCTAAAAATAAGTAACTAAAGACAGGAACCAAATCAAGCATTCCCAATTTATGATTACAATTTGGGCAATAGGAATGTTTATATGTAATATTTTCTTTTTTTGGAATACGATAAACCGCTAATGTAAAAAAACTACCAAAGTAAATTCCAATTAAGAAGATTATTAGATATAAAAAATAGTCCATGACTCAAGTTTCTCCTTTACTCGTATGTTTCTTAAACTAAATGACATATCCATCTTCGGCATATGTCATTTAGTTAATATTACTTAACAATATAATCATTATTTATATTGTTCAATTAAACTGTTCATTTCACTGTCAGCTTCGTTTAATTGTGTAGCTTCGTTGTTAGCTGAATTTTTGTAGATTTCTGCACCTTCTTTTGATTTTTTGAAGATACCATTATCTCCTATTGTCATAGAGATTGCTACACCTGCTAAAATTAGCATTACGATAACTGTAATTACTAATGCAACTAATGTAATACCTTTTTGTTGTTTCAACATAAAAAATTCCTCCTTATTAAATTTATCTTGTATATATCTATCTAAAAATAAATATAACCTAAAAATAATTATTTTGTTCCAGTGTCATTAAAAAATGTTGAGTTGGAACCATTGTTGTTTGTACTGTTTCCAGTACCATTCGTATTATTATTGTTTGTATTATTTGTATTGGTATTGTTTGTATTGGTATTATTACTTGGATTTTCTGGTTGTTCTACATAAGTAGAAAAAGGATTTGCTTTTCCTTTGTCATATTCTTTGGTTCTTTCAAAAGATTGTAAATCAGAACTATCCATTTCATAAGTTACCACAACATCTGAGTTTTCTGTATCAATAACCTCTTGTATTTCATTTTTTACAGTTTCTGAGGTTTGATATTTTTCTATTTCTGGTACGACTTTGTTGATTGGTATATAATCATATAATAATATTCCCAAGATTAATGCAATTGCACAAAGTAATAGTAATATTATAATGATTTCTTTTATAATCTTTTTCACCTTTTGTACCTCCTTCTTAAGAATTATTACTTTGTGGTGTTGGGGTCGGTGTAGTTTGTTGTGTTGTTGAACTATCTACTTTTGTATTACTTGATGTTGACCTACTACTACCATTTATATTTACATTGTTGATGGCTACATCTTTGATTGCAAAGGTTGCTTGTAGCACATTGGTTGAAGCATCTGGAGTTAATTTAAAGTTCTCAATTCGAAAAGCAAAACTTGTGTCATTTTCGATTGCAGATATAAATTCAGTTACTCCTACATAGCTTCCTGTCGCTGTAAATGCAATGTTATATTGACCTGTTGCTGTTCCTGAAGTTAAAACTAATTTTAGTTTAATACCATTTTTAGTAGCATATCCACCAAATTTTCCCCACAAATATTCCATTTCATATTTTTGTAGTTTACTTGCTGCATCTATATCTTCACTTGAACTATAAGCAACAAGGTCTGTATATTCTTCCTTTTTCTTCTGTAAGTCTTTTTCGCTGTCTGCTAAATTCTTTTTGGCCTTTGGATAATCTACGGTAGCTAAATTTTCTACTGCACTCATTTGTGCTTCTAATTTCTGATTGTCTTCTTTAATTTCATAAATAGAAAGTATTTTTATACCAAATAGACTAAATCCATTTACTGCCATAAAATAAGCTAGTACAACTAAAACAACTACAAATGCACCTATTAATATTTTTCTCATGGCAATTCTCCTTCTATTATTACTTTTGCAGCACTTGCTGTATCGCTTTTATCTCCACTATCAGACATTACATTGGTTAATATTCCATTGTTTTTTAAGCTTGAGCGGAAATAAGCAAGTTTTTCGTATTGTTGTGCTTGTGCTGTAATAACAATATGGGTTCCTGTTGTATTTTCTATGGAAGTGATTTGAACTTCTTTTGGTATACTAAACATAATTCTATTTAATAAAGTAGGGATTGCATTTTTTACTTTGCTCTTTTCGCTTGCTTGACTATTTAATTCTTGTAATCTAGCAATCATGTTTGTATACTTTGTAATGTTGTTTTTAATTTTGTCATCATCATTTTTTACTAATTGAATTTGTTGATTAATTTGTGCAGTTCTTGCATTAATTTCTTCCATTTTTTTTGTATTTTCATTGTTTAGATAAATGGTAAATCCACCATATACTGACATTAGCAAGATAACTCCTACTCCTGTTCGAATTAAACTCATTTCTAATGGTGTTAATACCCCACTAAAATCCATACTAATGCTAGGCATTTTGAATGATTTTCCACCTGTTTTTCCACTTTTTGAACCGATATCTGCTGTTAGCACTGGTGGTAATTGGTCTTTTAGTGATTTCTTTTTAAAGTTCATTGTTTTAATACCTTCGCCCAATCCTTGTAATGCTAAAGCAATGGCTGAGTTTACTTCGATGTAATCTTTAATGTTGATTTTTGGATCTAAGGTTTTGATAAAGTATGGTCTTAAAATTTCGCATTTGATATCTCCTAAATATTCTTGGAAATAGATATCAATATTATTGATAACAGAAGCTGTTCCTGTTATATATACTTTGTCTATTTTTTGTAAGCTAGTACTGGTTACTTTTCTTACTGTTCCTACTATATTGTATAGGGTTGGCATGATGTCATCTAGATATTCGTTTTCTTCGTATTGTAAATCTTTTCCCTCATTGGTATAAATTGTGCTGTTTTTACAGATTTCATAGGCTTTTGAAAATGAATTTTCTTTTATATTAATTTTGGTTAATATTTCATTAGCACCTTGTTCTACGATTTGTACATCTAGTATTTTTTTATCTACAATAGTAGTAATGGTTGTATTATCTTCTATATTAACAATTATTGCATTTTCTTTTTCTTTAAAATCAAGGACATTAGCAATACTAATTCCAATTGGAGAGATGTTTGTTAATCGGTTTCCATCAAATTGATGAACATTTTTTGCTAAATTTGCTTTATTGGTAGAAACATGAATAGCTTTAATCCTCTCGTTATCTTCTTGATTTGCTACTAATACATATCTTGTTTCAAAAGCATCTTTGTTAATGCTTTTTTCATAACATAATGATTCAAATTCTGTATTAATTACATTATCAATATCTTTTTTGTTTAATAAGCTAAAGATTTGAAAGTAGTTATACATTTCATTTGATAAGTTGATACTAATTGGAATTTTGTAGCTATAGGTTTCTGCTATAATTTGCTTGATTGCCTCTTCTACTTTATCATAAAATTTCAATCCAAATGCATCTATTTTGGTACTTCCACTATCTTTTGAAATCTTTGCATATTTAATTATATGTTCCTCAATATATAATCCTAAGCAAGTTTGCATTTTCTTCTCCTTTGTAATTTTTTTGGTTTTAATACTATGATTTTCATTTTTTGCTTTTTAATACTTGTTTTTTTATACAAAATTACATTTTTTTGTATATTCTCTTTTTTTATATTCTTATTCTATCTTTAATTTTTAAAAAGTCAATAGTTTTCGTTTATTTGTAAACAAAATGTAATATTTCTGTAATATTGTAATATTTTATTCACATTTCAATAGTTTGCAAATGTAAAAGCCATCTGTTGTTTTGCTTGGTTGAATTAATTCTTCATATAGGATTTTAAAGTTTTTTTGTTTTAAAAATTTTTGTATGATGTCTTGGTTTTCTTCTTTTAAAATACTACAGGTAGAATAGACTAATTCTCCTTGTTTTTTTAAATAATGGGAGCAAGTATTTAAAATGTCGAATTGTATTTTGGTAATGGATGAAATATCTTCTTCTTTTCTTTGCCATTTAATGTCTGGTTTTCTTTTGAGTACTCCTAATCCTAAACAAGGAACATCTAGTAATATTTTGTCGAATGTCTCGTGATAACATTCTTCTTTTTTAGTAGCATCTTTTACTTTTGTTTCTATTATGGTAATGCCTAATCTTTTGGCATTTTCTTCTACTAATTTTACACGATGTTCATACATGTCCCATGCTACAATTTTTCCCTTATTTTGCATAAATTGGGCAAGGTATGTGGTTTTTCCTCCTGGTGCACTACAAGCATCTAGGACTACTTGATTTGGTTTGGGTGCTAAAACTTGGGCTATTTTTCCTGCCCCCTCATCTTGCACAGTGCATTCTCCATTTTGAAACCATTCCAAATGTGACAATGACTTTATTTTTTTTACAAAAATAAAATCTTTTAAATTGCTTTCTTCATAATCAATTTGTTGTTCTTGCAATTTTAAAAGCAAATCTTTTTGGTTGGTTTTTATGGTATTGACTCTAAGGGTTAGTTTGGGACGTTCATTGGAAACTTGCATGATTTCTTCTGCTTCTTTTTGCCCATACTCTTTTATTAGCTTGTTAACCAACCATAATGGAAATGCATACATTTTTGAGAATCTTTCTTGTATGTTGGGGATTTGTTTTAACTCTTCATAATCTTGTTTTTCTACCCTTCTTAAAATTGCATTCACAAAACCTGTTGATTTAAAACCATACTT
Organism: uncultured Clostridium sp.; assembly: GCA_948465625.1. Lineage (GTDB taxonomy): Bacteria > Bacillota > Clostridia > TANB77 > CAG-508 > CAOJXM01. The sequence goes on from CAOJXM010000022.1 coordinate 8,099, forward strand.
TTTCGTCAAATTAACTGCTTCATTCACTGCTGCAGATTTTGGTATTTTATCCAAAAATACAATTTGATAAATTCCCATCCTTACTATATTTTTAATCCAAGTCGAAATCTTATTCAACTTAATTTTTGAATATTTGGAAAGGATTACATCAATTGTCAATTTCCATGTAGTAACACCATACACAATTTCTGAAATCAAATTTACATCTTTATCCTTTAACTTCTCTTCATAACGTTCTAAATACTCATCTAAAATCACATTTGAATATGCATTTTTTGAATCCATTTCAAACAAAATTTTCAATGCAACTTCTCTTGCTAAATCAACTTTCATATTTCTCTCCTCCATTGGGGACGGTTCTTTTTGGTCCATTTTGGACCAAAAGGGACGCTTCTTTATCTTATAGTACACTTATTTTTGAAAAAAAACTATACTTTTTTGAAATTTATTATCGTTTTTTGACATAAAAATCCCTCGTACTTTTTCGTGCCAGTACACAATATAAAATATAAAAAAGAGATATGTGGGTACATGTCTCATTGCAAATCTCGTGACATCCTACGATTTGCTTAAGCTAAAATCAAAAAATATCTAAAACTTGAAATTATTTTCTCTTTAGGAAAATTTAATCCTGTTTTTCTTATCCTTCTCTTGATTTATCCTATAAACTATTATAAAATATTGTAAAATCCAAAGAAGAATGGTGATTGATGATGAAAAAGAAAAAAATAAAAAATATCAGTAGAAATCAAAGACAAAAAGTCAGTTTTATTGATATTTCAGAGGATAAAGTAGATGTAAAAGCACCAAATCGAATTCGTACTTTAATGATATGCATTTTTATTGTTTTCTTATTATTAATTGTACGTCTTGGTTTTTTACAATTTGTACAAGGGGCTTCTTTAAAGGAAAGTGCTTACCGTCAACAAACGGTAAATCGCTTAATTAGTCCGACTCGTGGTAACATTTTAGATGCAACTGGAAAAACCTTAGCTACCAGTGCATCAGTTGATACCGTATCCATTAACCCCACTAAAATAAGAGGTAAAACAGCAGAAGAAACCAAAACTAAGAAAGAGAAAATCGCCAAAGCCTTTTCTGAAATATTTGCGTTAAATTATGACGAAACCTTAGAAAAATTAAATAGTACTTCTTCTGTTCAAACCATCGCCAAAAAAGTAGAAAATGATAAAATTGAACAACTAAAAAAATGGATGGAAGACAATGATATCTCTGCTGGTATTAATATTGACGAAGATACCAAACGTTATTACCCATACAACAATCTAGCCTCTCATGTAATTGGTTTTACTGGAGATGATAACCAAGGTTTATATGGAATTGAGCAAAAGTGGGATAGTTCTTTAGCAGGAACCCCAGGAAAAATTGTAACGTCCACTGATGTAAATAAAGATGAAATTTCTGATAAAAATCAACAATACATTGCTGCAGAAAATGGAAACGATATTGTCCTTTCTATTGATGTATACATTCAATCCATTGTTGAAAAATATTTAAAAGCAGCTGTAGAAGAAAATAACTGCTCTCGTGGTGGAAATGCGATTGTTATGAATCCTAATACTGGTGATGTTTTAGCAATGGCTTCTTATCCTGATTATGACTTAAATACTCCTTTTACTCCAACAAGTCCTTATTGGCAAGAGAATTGGGACAACTTCACATCTGAGCAAAAGGCTACCATGTGGCGAAATACTGCTGTAACCAGTACTTATGAGCCAGGCTCTACTTTTAAAT
>CAOJXM010000023.1 GCA_948465625.1 uncultured Clostridium sp.
AGTCCACGTATAATTAGGGTGGCACTTTGCGAACTACAATTTCCTCCTGTTCCCATTATCATAGGAATAAAGGCTACTAATACTGGAATGGTAGCAAATGCATTTTCGTAATTGGTAATAATGGCTCCTGTAAGGGTGGCTGACAACATTAAGATTAATAACCAAACAATTCTATTTTTAGCATGTTGTAGCACAGTTGTTTTAAAATATCCATCTTCTGCTGGTGTCATAGCAGCCATAATTTCAAAGTCTTCTGTATTTTCTTCTTGTAGTACTGCCATAGCATCGTCAAATGTAATGATTCCCACTAATCGATTTTCTGTATCTACTACGGGTAATGCCAAAAAGTCATATTTATTAAATTTTTTGGCAATTTCTTCTTGGTCTTCTAAGGTATTTACGGTAATTAAGTTTTTATGCATAATATTTTCTATTTTTTCATGTTCGTCTGATAATAACAAAGTTTTTACTGTTACTAAGCCTTCTAATCTTCTACTTGCATTTAAAACATAACATGTATAGATGGTTTCTTTTTCTACACCAATCTTCTTAATTCTTTTAAAGGCTTCTGCTACTGTCATGTTCTTTTTTAAGTCTACAAATTCATTTGTCATAATGCTACCAGCACTGTCTTCTGGATATTTTAAATATTCATTGATTAGTCTTCTTTGTGTAGCATCTGTATTTTTTAATAGACGTTTTACTACATTTGCTGGCATTTCTTCTATTAAGTCTACGGTATCATCTAAAAACAGGTTGTCCATCACCTCTTTAATTTCTTTATCTGTCAATGCATGAATTAATCTTTCTTGTCCTTCTGGATCTATATAGGCAAAAGTATCTACCGCAATATCCTTTGGTAATAGTCGATATACAACAGCTAATGCTTCCTTATCTAATTCTTCTAATAAAATCGCAATATCAGCACTGTTTTGTGTTACTAATAATTCATGCAATTTTGAATAATTTTTTTCCTCTAAAAATTGTTCGATTTGTTCTTTCATTCTTTTTCCCCTCCTTTCCTTACTTTTCCTTCTTCTTTAAAATTCTGGCACATATTCTTCTTCGTGTGTTCCTAATTCTTGTATGTATCCATTTGGTAATCCTAAAGAGTATAAGTAATTTTCTACTTCTTTATACTCTTTTTTTGTTAATTTTCGATTGATTCCTTCTATTTCTTTTGCCTGATAAGTTGGAAAGTATTGTGCCATTACACTAACCCATATATCTTGTGGCATATTTTCTTTTATCCATTTTAAAATGTGTTTGGTATTTAAAATATGGTTTGGTAATACTAGATGACGAATGATAACCCCTTTTTGAATAATTCCTTCTTCATTTAAGATAGGTGTTCCTACTTGCTCATACATTCTTTTAATAGCTTGTGTGGCGTTTTCAAAATAGTGGTTTACTTTGGAACACTTAGTTGCTACTATATCACTATAATATTTTAAATCTGGTAAATACACATCAATATATCCTTTTAGTAAATCTATGGTTTCTACTGTTTCATATCCATTTGTATTATAGATAATAGGTATATCTAATCCTTTGCTTTTTGCTAATGCAATTGCCTCTATAATATGATACACATAAGATGTTGGTGTAACTAGGTTAATATTATGTGCTCCTTTTTCTTGTTGCTCTAGCATTGCCTTTGCTAGTTCCTCTACACTCATGTCTTTTCCTTTTCCTTGTTGACTAATTTTATAGTTTTGGCAATAACAACATTTTAAATTACAATTGGAAAAGAAAATCGTTCCAGACCCCTTTGTTCCACTAATACATGGTTCTTCAAAGTGATGTAAGGATTGCAAGGCAACTTTTAGAGTTGCATCACAACCACATGTTCCGCTTCTTACCTGCTAATCTATTTACTTTACAATGATGTGGACATATTGTACACGCTTCTAACTTTTCTATCATTTTTTCCTCTATACAATCTTTTTGGCTACTTCTTTTACTTTACTATCTAAATTCGATTTTTTAATTAGTTTCATGATGCCTGTTTTCTTTAATAGTTTTACAAAACCTCTCCAAATTGGATTAGCCCACAATTTTGATTTTAACATAGAATACTTATACCCATTATCAACACTAATATTCCCAAAAAATTTGGTATTAAAATTGTAGCAAAGCCATTCGTATTCCGCTTTTTGTACCATTAATTGTTTGCTTACCATTTCTTTGCATAAATGTATATTTTGCTTTAATGCCTCACCATTTTGTATTTTTTCTTTATTTGGATTTTGTTTCGTTTCTTCTAATATATCAGACATTCTTTTTATCATATGCTCTATGGTAAATCCTTGTAATATAGTGTTTCTTGCCTCTTTTTTGTACTCTTCTAAGTGTTCTAATACTTCATTTAAAGCTACTACATAACTTTGTATTTCCTCTTTTTTATACTCAAAATCCATAATTTCCGTTTCTTTTTGTAAACATGGTACAATGACTCCCACTTTATCATGAATTAATTCCTTTTGTCCTCCAATATCAGCTGATACAACGGGTACTCCCATTGCCAATGATTCATAGGAAGTAAGTGCTAGTCCTTCTTTAATAGAACAATTTAGTGTTACATCACTTATCTTGTACACTTCCTCAGTACTGCCTACTGCTCCTATAAAATACATATTGTTTTGTATGTTATACTTTTTAGCTTTTGCTTTAATTTTATCTAGAAGCGGACCATCTCCTGCTACTACAATGGCAACATCTTGCCTCGTCTTTAATAATTCCCTCATAATTTTCATAAATAAAAATGGTCTTTTTTGATAATCAATTCTAGCAATAAAAGAAACTATTTTTTTATTGGTTGGTAATTGATATTTTTTTAGAATCTCTTCTTTATTGTATTTATCTGGGTTAAATTTTTCTGCATCTACTCCGATATATACTGTTTCTACTTCTTGTTGTGGCTTGTGAAAATGTTCTACTAAAATCTTTTCTGAATTTTTATTACATACTAAAGTTTTATCAATTACCTCTTGAAAAACTGCTGAATCTCTTGAGTAACCACCATTTCGGTTATACCATTCTTCCATATGTACATAGTCTAAAATAGGAATATTGCTATATTTTGCTTTTAAATATGGTAAGATATTGTATCCAAATACAGAATTCGTATTTAGTATTATATCAATATTGTTTGTTTCTATGATACTTTGAACAAAGCTTACCCAATACTTGGTGTCAAGAAAAGTGGTTAAATCATAAATTGCTTTTACTTCTTCTTCAAATTGTTGTCGCCATTCATTTTCATGTGGATTGGTGGTAAGAATAATAACTTCAAATTTATTTTTGTCTAATCCTCTTATTAAATCTAAATTAAACTTATCTGCCCCACCCATTGTCATCCATGGAAAAATCATCAATATTTTTATTTTTCCATTGTCTTCGTATTTTGGTACTAATAAAGTTTGTGGCTTTTCTTCTAATAAGTCCCAATTATATTTTTCCCTTGGATATTGAATCGCTTCTACTTCCTTTGTTATGGTTTTAGCTGTATTTTGTATGATTTCCATAGCACGTTCTTTATTGTTCCTTGCTCTTCCTAATTCACTATTTTCGGTCTTTTTCTTTCGATACCAAAAGCCCAAAAAGCTCATACGTACAGGATATTTTTCTTTTGCTAGTAGCTTTAGCCAGAAATTCCAATCCTCATAAATTGCTTTTTCTCTTAATTCGTATCCATTTACAGCAAAGAATTCTTCTTTTCTTATCATTCCTGTAATAGCTAAAATATTTTCCTTTTTCTCGGTTTGTGTTGTAAACCATTTTCTCCATAAAAATTCTTCTTCATCAAAATTTACAAAATCTGTATATGTCCAACTTGCCTCTTGATTGGTTTCTAATGTCCAATAGGCACACTCTAAGTAAGTATTAATAATTAAATCATCCTCATCTAAAAAGAATAAATATTTCACACCTTCTTGACTTTGTTTGGCTCCGAAATCTCTACTATCTGCTGCTCCTCCATTTTCTTTATGAAATACTTTGATTCTACTATCCATTTTAGCTACCTTTTCGATTCTTTCTAAACATTGTTCATCGGTTGAGCCATCATCTACAATTAACCATTCCCAATAAGGAAATGTTTGATTAAAAATACAATTGGCTGTTTGCTCTAAATATTCTGCACTATTATATACTGGTGTAATAATGGATATTACTGGTTTTTCTTGATTGATTAATTTATCTTGTTTATTTTGCTTTTTCCCTGGTTCTAGTTCATAATTAAATTTGTTCATCTATGTTCATCCTTTCTCGTTTTGTATGTTCTAAATTATATCAAAAAAAAACACAAAACTCAACGAATTTCATGTTTTTTACTTAATTTTTAAATAAATATTTCAATAGCACAATTCTAAAACATATACGGTACATATTCAGACGACTTTACGGTTTTACTACTATCTAAAACAGCACAATTCTAAACCTCTTTTGTTTATCATTGTTTTGTAATCTTTAACAATATTACCTTATCCATTACAAGTGTTTCTAGTAAAATTTACAAACTCATATTAATTCCTCTTGCTACAATATCTTTCATATTCTCTATTAAATCATCTATTTCTTTTGGTGTTACAATAAAATTATAATCTTTTGGTAATAAGGCATCTTTTATCATCTCATATTTATCTTGTTCTACTAATTGATTCAAATACTCATTTGACTTTGCTTCTTGTTGTAATTTTTCAATAAATAAATCCAAACTATCTGAAGCAATGGTTGCTGCATCTACTACTGTTGGTATACCAATGGCAATAACAGGAATGTTTAGTGTATCCATACTTAAATCTTTTCTTGTGTTACCAACTCCTGCTCCTGGTGTAATCCCTGTATCTGCTAGTTGTATTGTACTGCTAATTCTTTCTATACTTTTGGAAGCTAGTGCATCAATCACAATTAGCAATTTGGGCTTAATATTTTCTACAATTCCCTTAATTACTTCTAAAGTTTCAATTCCAGTTGTTCCTAGTACTCCTGGCGAAATGGCACTAACTGGTCTTGTATTTTCTGGCAAATATTGTGGCATATACGCTAAAATATGTCTGGTTACATCAATTTCATTAATTACTTTTGGTCCTAATGAATCTGGCGTAATATAGATATTTCCTAATCCCACCACTAATATGTCCTCTTGTGAGGTAACATGCTTTCCTATTAATTCTTTTAGTTCCTTTGATAATACTTCTGCTGATTTTTGTATATCCTCTTCGGTTGCTAATTTTAATTTCTTTATATCAATTGTAATATAGTCTCCTATTGGTTTTCCCAATGCATCTGCTCCATTTTGATTCACTATTTTTACTTTATAGGTTTTTAGCTTTTCATTAATTTCCTCTTCATAACTTTCTACTCCATCCACTTCTTTTAAATTATTATTCTTTTTATAAATGTCTCTTCTTTCTACTGCTAAATCGGTTCTAAAATTATACATAACTTCCTACTCCTTTTTATTGGTTTTCTATTATTTTGAGAAAAAAAATTTTTTTTATTCATAAATTTGTTGATAGCATCATCAACAAACGCTAAAAGAACTTGCTGTATTTTCTACAACAAGTTCTTTTTAACTACAATATCCACATAAAATTGTTTCTAAGCCAACGTTAATATCTACTAATCCTATTTTCGATTTTCTATCTAGGTCAATCAATTCTTCTAGTATTCTTCTTATTTCTTCCTCTTTAAAATAATTTGCTTGTGTTTTATACTTTGTCATTAAAAACATCTGATTGGGCTTCAAATTTAAAACCTCTGCTAAATTTCTATTATATTTCTCTGCCAACTTTACAATATATATTTTCTTAAAATGATTATATAAGGTTATCAAAATTTTTTGTATAGGCTCCTTTGCATACAATAAATTATTTAACACCTCTAATGACGCTGCAATTTGCTTTTTTCCCAAATTATCCGTCAAATCAAATATTACACTTTCCATTTGTTTAATGGTTAGCTTATCAATGGTTTCTTTTGTTACACTCCCATTTTCGCCTACATATTCAATCTGTTTTCTAATTTCATTTATTAAATCTTGTAAATTGCTTCCAACACACTCTAGCAAATATCGCAAAGTATCCTCTTCTGCATTCACTTGATATGCTTTACAAATAGCCTTTAATCTTGCTATAATTTGATTTGGCTTTTGCCTTTCAAAATTGCATATCGTTGCTCCTATACTTTCTAATGCACTCAATAGTTTTCCCTTGTCTACACTTTGCTCTACAAATACTAATACCACCATCTCTTGAATGGTATCTGCATGTTCTTTTACATAATCTACAATCTTCTCTCTAATTTCTACAAACTTTGCTCCCTTTTTCTTCACTTCTCTTTTAAAAAGTTCTGTATTTCTAACAATAATCAACTTCTTTTCAAATCCAAATGCTGGTGTTTCTATATCTGCAATCAATTCCCCCACATTGGTATCATCAATTGTAATATCATTAATTCCTTTTACCACTTCCCCAAATGTGGTACGTATTTTCTTTAACGCATTTTCCAACAAATATGACTCTTCACCATATAGCAAATAAACGCTATCTAGCTGATTGGTTGTTTTTAACTTCTTTTCTAATTCTTCTGGTGTCACCATTATCTCAAACCTTTCTATAGTTTCTGTGAAAACTTAGCAGAATGGGCATGACAGATTGCAATTGCCATACTATCTGTAATATCATCTAATTTAGGCAAATTATCTACCTTTAATATCGTTTTTACCATTTTCTGTACCTGTATTTTATCTGCCCTTCCATAACCAACTACTGCTTGTTTTACTTGAAGTGGTGTATATTCATATGTTGGAATATTCTTTTGGCAACCTGCTACTAAAACAATTCCTCTTGCTTGTGCTACATTAATGGCGGTTTTCACATTGTTGTTAAAAAATAATTCTTCTACTGACATGGCATCTGGCTGATATTGGTCAATAATCATATTAATATCGGTATATAGTTTAGATAAACGAAGGGGAAACGATTCCCCTGCTTTGGTAGTAACGGCTCCACTATCCACTAATACAAATCGATTCCCTATATAATCTATAATACTATATCCCGTTATAGCAAATCCTGGGTCTATTCCTAATATACGCATTTTTTACTCCTTATTTTAATATAATTCTAAACACTTCTGCTACACTCCACCCTTGTGCTCGTGCTCCTTTTTGTAAATGTGGGGCTTTGGAATCATATAATTCTGAAATACTTCCTACCATTCCATCATTATATAACTCTTTCATAAAGGTGTTTGTTACACTTTCTTTAAACTCTTTATATTCTTCTTGTAATTCTTTCTTCTTTGTTCTATCTTTTTGTCCACGTATTACATTTTGCAAAGCATCATGATACAATCCCAACAACCAAGGCCATGTAATCCCTTGATGATAACTCATATCTCTTTTAAATCCATCTCCTTCATACACTTCTACATAATCTGGTTCTCCTTTGGCCAAGGTCTTTAATCCATATTTATTTAATAGTTTTTTCTTAACCGTTCCCATCATTTCTAAAGCCATTTCAGAAGAAGGATCTAAAATTGGATAAGTTAAGGATAAACTAAACAATTGGTTTGGTCGAATTCTTTTATCTCCGATTACATCATAAAGACATTTTCTTTGCTTGTTATAAAATTTCTCGTTAAAAGATTTTTTGCAATTTTTAGCATATTTCTCAAATACCAATGCTTTGTCTCTTCCTTCAAATTCCTTAACTAACTCTTCCATTATTTTTAAAGCATTATACCATAATGCATTCATTTCTACTGCTTTTCCATTTCTTGGTGTAACTGCAAAATCACCATATTTTGCATCCATCCATGTATTTTGTGTCTTTGGCGTTCCTGCCACTAATAAATAATCTTCATTATCTACATAAATATTATTATCATCTAAGTCAATTCCTGTTTCATAAGAAGAAATAATATTTAACAAAATACCATATAAATTATCTCTTACAAATTTATAATCACTGGTATAATCCAAATATTTCTTTACTTGTTCAAATAACAGCAACGATGCATCTGCACTATTGTATAATGGTCGATTATCAAATCCAGAATAACCATTTGGCACTAATCCAAATTTAATATTTTTGGTAAAGGTCAATAATACTTCTCTTGCAATTTGATATTTATGTGGAATTAGTAATAATCCTTCAAATGCAATTAAGGCATCTCTTCCCCAATCTAAAAACCAAGGATAACCTGCAATCAGAGTATGCAAACCAAAAGATGGTCTATATACCACAAAATTATCTGTTGCCATAATGTAACTTTTAATCAAATCTCTATATTCTTGTGTCTCTCTTGGATTTTTTACATTTACTAAGCCTGATTCTAGTATTTGTTCATTAATTCTAATAATTTCTTGGTTAATTAAATCTTTTACATCAATTTCATCAATATTATCTTCTAAAGAACAAACAATTGAAATTTCCTTTTCCTCATTTGGTTGTAATGGTATTTCATAAACGCCAGTAACTGCATGATTTTCTTCTGGGTCAAACCCTCTTTTTTCTTCCTCTAAATAATACATGCCTCTAAAAATGTCATTTTTATGTTCTGTATATCTTCCACAATTCGAATGAATATAGATTGGCTTGTCCCTTCTATTATCTAGTATAATTTTTATTTTATTATTCCAAATTTCTTGTGTAATTTCAAATTCATGATTTTGATTTACTTGATGGAAATCTCGGTAATTTACAATTGGTGCTAAGGATAGCTTTGCAGAGTAGTTTCCATTTTTTACTTTATACATAATTCCTACTGTATTTTCTTTGTACTTCATACAAACCATTTTTGTAATTTTGGTATCTTTTACCTGATAGGTAAAAACAGGTAAATACTCTTTCTCAAAACTTTCTTGATACTTATATCCTTCTGAAATATAGCCTCTACTCATGTTGGTATATAAATCATACTTCTCATTCTCGATTTCTATACTTTCATCAATTTTAGATAAAATTAAAAATCTTCTTGCAGGTGGTGTTTGTGGTGCAATCAATAATCCATGATATTTTCTTGTATTACAACCAACAATTGTAGAGGAAGCAAATCCTCCAATCCCATTTGTGATAATCCATTCTTTTGAAATTCCATCTTTTAAATTCAAATCTTTTTTTGAATACTTCATTTGTTCCCCCTATTTTTTCTATTTTGTTTTTTCATTTTTATTCTTCAATTTTTCTCTGTTTTTTATGGTTTGTTCCTCACTTGTTTGAATTGATTGTATCCTTTCTTTATATTTGGCATTAAACTTACTTGCTTTCTTTGGTTCATGTTTTGCTTTTACCTTATTATTGGTTTTAGCTTTTGTTTTAAAGATTGGTTTTACATTTTTCTTTTTCATCTTCTCTTCTTTTAGTCTTGTATTTAACATAATGTATTCTGGGTCATTTTCTTTGTCTTTGTATTTTAAATCTTCACATATAATCTCAATAACCGCTTCTGCTACTTCTTTTGGATTGTGTCTAATATTACCATCAATAATAGATGACATATTTCTTTGAATCATTTTGATGCCTTGATTTTTACATTTTTGTATATCTTGCTCTACTAAATCTTGCCCTTCCATGTTATATTTTCTAACAAACTCTGGTACAACTTCTCCTGTATCATAAATACAATAGTCAACAATTCCTTCTCCTGCATGCTCTATGATTGCTTTCATATGGTCTGAAATAGAATAGTTGTCGGTTTGCCCTGGTTCTGTCATAATATTGTTCACATAGATTTTTATCGCTTTACTTTCTTTTATCGTTTTCGCTACATTTTTTACTAATAGGTTTGGAATTACATTTGTATATAG
>CAOJXM010000024.1 GCA_948465625.1 uncultured Clostridium sp.
CCTTTTGCCTATGTTTTATAAATAAAAAGAAAAATGAAAAAACGTATAAGGTATTACCCTTCATACATTTTATATCATATCCTTAATTAAATTACAAGTACTTTCGTAATTTGTAACAAAATTGTAATATTATATTCTTTTGCATTTTTATGTAAAATCGTGTATAATATACCTATACTTATGTATGATGTGACTTCTACGTCACAGCCGACCAAAATATTATTTTAGGAGGTTTTAGTCATGGCAAAATGGGTTATGTATTGTGGTAATGCTAATCTTGCGTGCGGAACAACAGATTGGAATGGTCTTGTTGTTGGTGTTACCTACAAGGTGGTAAAGACTGTTTACCAAAAGGATTTCACTTTTTACGTTTTGGCAGAACGTTTAAGTGATGAGCATTTTGATAGCACGTTGTTTAGTGAGCCTGTCATATCTAATATGGTAACCAATCCATATTTCAATTACTGCCAAGCTGATTGTGATACCGTAGATACGTTTGAACTAATCTATGAGGATCATACCTTTTGTGGTAAGATCTTTCAGGTTTATTGTGATGGTACAGAGCTTCTTCTACGTGGATTTCATGCAAAAGAGGAGATGCCTAGTTAATAGGTATCTCCCTTTTTTTATTCACTTACTGTTGCTGTTTGTGCTATATTTTCGCCTTCTTCTACCAATTCTTCCTCTGTATTAATTTTAATGTTTTTGTATACGTTCATTCCAGTTCCTGCTGGAATTAGTTTACCAATAATTACATTTTCTTTTAATCCAATTAATGGGTCTACTTTTCCTTTTATAGCAGCTTCGGTTAGTACTCTGGTTGTTTCTTGGAAAGATGCTGCTGATAAGAAACTGTCTGTTGCAAGGGATGCTTTGGTAATTCCAAGTAGTGTTCTTTTTCCTGTTGCTGGTCGTTTTCCTTGTTCCTCTGCTTCTTTGTTTTTGTCTTCAAAATCATGCATATCTACTAGAGAACCTGCAAACATGTCTGTATCTCCATTGTCTTCTACTCTTATTTTCTTAAGCATTTGTCTACCAATTACTTCGATGTGTTTGTCGTTGATATCAACACCCTGATTTCGATATACTTTTTGTACTTCTTCGATTAGGTATTCGTATACTCCTTGTGCTCCTTTTATTAAAAGGATTTCATTTGGATTGACTGAACCTTCTGTTAGTTGGTCTGCTGCTTCTATTTCTTGGCCATTTTTTACTTTTAGTTTTGAACCAAATGGTATTAAGTAGGTTTTTGCATCATTTTTACCAGTTACGGTTACTTCTCTTTTCTTTTTGTCATCCGATATGGTAACTTTTCCTGCAATTTCTGAGATGATAGCAAGACCCTTTGGTTTTCTTGCTTCAAATAGTTCCTCAACTCTAGGAAGACCTTGTGTAATGTCTCCTCCTGCAACACCACCTTGGTGGAAGGTTCTCATGGTTAACTGGGTACCTGGCTCACCAATTGATTGTGCTGCTATAATTCCTACTGCTTCTCCTATGTTTACTTCTTCTCTGGTTGCTAGACCCATTCCATAACATTTTGCACATACTCCATGTTTTGAACGACATCCAATGGCAGAACGTACTTTTACTTCTGTAAAGCCTGCTTCTACTATTTGTTCTGCTATTTCTTCGGTAATCATGGTGTTGGTATCTATAATTACTTTTTTGGTTTTTGGGTCAATGATGTCTTCTAATACATATCTTCCTTCTAGTCTTTCTTGTAGTTTTTCTATGATTTGGTTACCATCTTTTATGTCTGCTATGGTAATTCCATCATGGGTTCCACAATCATGTTCTCTTACAATGATGTCTTGTGATACATCTACTAATCTTCTGGTTAGGTATCCTGAGTCTGCTGTTCTTAAGGCAGTGTCGGCAAGTCCTTTTCTACCACCATGTGAAGATACGAAGTATTCTAGTGCATCTAGTCCTTCTCTAAAAGAAGAACGAATTGGAATTTCAACCGCTTTACCTGATGTGTTTGCCATCAATCCACGCATACCTGCTACTTGTCTTAACTGGTTCATGTTTCCTCTGGCTCCTGATTGAATCATCATGTAGATTGGGTTTAAGTCATCGAAGTTGTCTTTCATGGCTTCTGTAACTTCGTTTGTTGCTTTTTCCCATACTTTAATAACGGATTCGTATCTTTCTTCTTCGGTAATGAAACCACGTCTAAATTGTTTTGCTATGTTTTCTACTTCTACTTCTGCTTTGTCTAGGATGTCTTGTTTATCACCTGGAATGATGATGTCTTTTGTGCTAACGGTAATAGCACCTTTGGTTGAGTATTTAAATCCAGTTGCTTTGATGTAGTCTAATAGTTCTGCCGCTCTTGATAAACCATGTACATTGATGCATTTTGCAACGATTTTTCCTAGATTTTTTTTGATAACTGGGAAGTTGATTTCTGGTTCAAATGCATTTTCTGGATTGCTTCTATCTACAAATCCTAAGTCTTGTGGAATTCCTTCATTGTAGATTACTCTTCCTACTGTTGTTTCTACTTTTTTATGTTTTATTTCTCCATCGATTTCTTTAAACATTCTAATGGATACTTTTGCATGTAAACCTAAGTCTCCATTTGCATAAGCCATTAAGGCTTCTTCTACGTCTTTGTAGTAACTGCCTTCTCCTGGTTCTCCTTCTACTATCATGGTTAGGTAATAACTTCCTAAAATCATGTCTTGTGTTGGTACAGTTACTGGTTTACCATCTTGTGGTTTTAATAAGTTGTTGACTGATAACATTAAGTATCTTGCTTCTGCTTGTGCTTCTGGTGATAATGGTACGTGTACTGCCATTTGGTCTCCATCGAAGTCAGCGTTGAATGCGGTACATACTAATGGGTGTAGTTTGATGGCTCTTCCTTCTACTAATACTGGCTCAAATGCTTGAATTCCTAGTCTATGTAGGGTTGGTGCACGGTTTAGCATAACAGGGTGGTCTTTGATAACTTCTTCTAAGATGTCCCATACTTCTGGCCTTAATTTTTCTACCATTCTTTTTGCATTTTTGATGTTGTGTGCGATACCACGTCCTACTAATTCTTTCATAACAAATGGTTTGAATAATTCTACTGCCATTTCTTTTGGTAAACCACATTGATAGATTTTTAATTCTGGTCCAACTACGATAACGGAACGTCCTGAGTAGTCAACCCTTTTTCCTAATAAGTTTTGTCTGAAACGTCCTTGTTTTCCTTTTAATAGGTCTGATAATGATTTTAATGGTCTGTTTCCTGCTCCTGTTACTGGTCTTCCTCTTCTACCATTGTCGATTAGGGCATCTACTGATTCTTGCAACATTCTTTTTTCATTTCTTACAATGATTTCTGGTGCTCCTAATTCTAATAGTCTTTTTAATCTGTTGTTTCTGTTGATAACTCTTCTGTATAAGTCATTTAAGTCTGAGGTTGCAAATCTTCCACCATCTAGTTGTACCATTGGTCTTAGTTCTGGTGGGATAACGGGTATGACATTCATAACCATCCATTCTGGTTTGTTTCCTGATAGTCTAAATGATTCTACTGTATCTAATCTTTTTACTAATTTTACCTTTTTTTGCTCACTTGCTGTTTCTAGTTCTTTTTTTAGGTCTTTTGCTAATTTTTCAATGTCTACTTGCTCTAATAATGCTCGAATGGCTTCTGCTCCCATTTCTGCTTTAAAAGAACCTTTTCCATATTTTTCTACTGCTTCATGGTATTCTTTTTCGGTTAAGATTTGTGTTTTAGTAAGTCCTGATGTTCCTTTGTCTGTAACGATATAGGAAGCAAAGTAGATTACTTTTTCTAGGCTTCTTGGTGATACGTCTAGGATTAAGGAAATTCTACTTGGGATTCCTTTAAAATACCAAATGTGTGCTACTGATGCTGCAAGTTCGATGTGTCCCATTCTTTCTCTTCTTACTTTTGCTTTGGTTACTTCTACGCCACATCGGTCACATACAATTCCTTTGTATCTTACTCTTTTATATTTTCCACAATGACATTCCCAATCTTTGGTTGGTCCAAAGATTTTTTCACAAAATAGTCCATCTTTTTCTGGTTTTAAGGTTCTATAATTGATGGTTTCTGGCTTTTTTACTTCTCCTTTTGACCACTCTCTTATTTTTTCATCTGATGCCAAGCCGATTTTTAATTTATCAAATATCTCTAATTCTTCCACTTGTGCTAAAGCCCCCTTTGGTTATTGGTTTGTTTTTTGTTTTATGCTTTTTTCTTCTAATTTGCTTTTCCACTGCTGTGCAATTTGTTTTGTCTAGCTTAAATTAGGCTTAAAAAGCTATTTAATTAATTTGTGCTAGGCTTCCTTTGCTTTTATAACTAGCTTTTTTGGTAAAGAAGCGTCCCTTTTGGTCCAACTTGGACCAAAAAGAACCGTCCCTAATGGTCCATTACTCAATGAAGTCTTCAAATATGCTGTCGCTTTCTTCTTCTAATATTTCGTCTTCTTCTAGTCTATCTAAGTCGTCTACTTCGTCCATTTCGATTAATTCTTCGGGGGTTTCTTCTTCGATGTAGCCGTCTGCTAGTTCGTCATCTACTAAAATGCTGTCTTCTTCTAATTCTTGTAGTTCTCTATTGTTTGCTCTTTCTAGATTGATGTCGATTCCATCTTCTATATGTTCTTTTAACTCTAGTTCTACATTGTCTTCTGAGTATAATCGTACGTCTAGTCCTAAACTTTGTAGTTCTTTGATTAATACTTTGAAGCTTTCTGGCACACCTGGCTCTGGTACGTTTTCTCCTTTTACGATTGCTTCATAGGTTTTTACTCTTCCTACGATGTCGTCTGATTTTACGGTTAGGATTTCTTGTAAGGTATGTGCTGCTCCATAAGCTTCTAGTGCCCAAACTTCCATTTCTCCAAAACGTTGTCCTCCAAATTGTGCTTTTCCTCCTAGTGGTTGTTGGGTTACTAATGAGTATGGTCCAGTTGAACGAGCATGGATTTTGTCATCTACTAAATGATGTAGTTTTAACATGTACATAACACCTACGGTTACTGGCTTATCAAATGGCTCTCCTGTTCTTCCGTCATATAGGGTGGTTTTTCCATCTGGTGTTCTTCCTGCTTGTTCTAATAACTCAGTGATTTCGTTTTCCTCTGCTCCATCAAATACAGGAGTGGCTACTTTCCAACCTAGTTCTCTTGCTGCTGCTCCTAAATGCACTTCTAACACTTGACCTAGGTTCATACGAGAAGGTACACCCAATGGGTTTAGTACGATGTCTACTGGTGTTCCGTCTGGTAAGAATGGCATGTCTTCTACTGGTAGTATTCTTGATACAACACCTTTGTTTCCATGTCGTCCTGCCATTTTATCTCCTACTGAGATTTTTCTTTTTTGTGCAATATAGCATCTGATGACTTGGTTGACTCCTGGTGCTAGTTCGTCAGAGTTTTCTCTGGTGAATATTTTGACATCTACTATGGTTCCCGCTTCTCCATGTGGTACTTTTAATGAGGTGTCTCTTACTTCTCTTGCTTTTTCTCCAAAGATGGCTCTTAACAGTCTTTCTTCTGCTGTTAGTTCGGTTTCTCCTTTTGGTGTTACTTTTCCTACTAAGATGTCTCCTGGTCTTACTTCTGCTCCGATTCGAATGATTCCATTTTCGTCTAGGTCTTTTAAGCTGTCTTCTCCTACGTTTGGTATGTCTCTTGTGATTTCTTCTGGACCTAGTTTGGTGTCTCTACATTCACAATCGTATTCTTCTATATGGATTGAGGTGTATACGTCTTCTTTTACTAATCTTTCACTGATTAATACGGCGTCTTCGTAGTTGTATCCTTCCCATGTTGCAAAGGCGATTAATGCATTTTTTCCTAGTGCCATTTCTCCTTTGTCGGTAGATGGTCCGTCTGCAATGACGTCTCCAGCTTTTACTTTTTCTCCTGCTACTACGATTGGCCTTTGGTTGATACAGGTTCCTCCATTGGTTCTTTTGAATTTACGTAGTTTGTATTTTTCGATTTCTCCTTTTTCTGTTTTTAGAACGATTTCGTCTGCTGTTACTTTTTGTATGGTTCCGTTTGATTTTGCTAGGATTAGGATTCCTGAGTCTTTTGCTGCTCGATATTCAATTCCTGTTCCTACGATTGGTGATTCTGGTATTAGTAGTGGAACGGCTTGACGTTGCATGTTGGCACCCATTAGGGCACGGTGAGCATCATCGTGTTCTAAGAATGGTATCATGGCAGCACCTACTGATACTAGTTGTTTTGGTGATACGTCTACATAGTCTACTTTTTCTGGTGCAACTTCTTCGATGTCGTCTAAGTATCTGATTTTTATTTTTTTGTTGATAAAATGACCATCCTTGTCTATTGGTTCAGAGGCTTGTGCAATTCTTGCTCCTTCTTCCTCTTCTGCACTTAAGTATGCAACTTCGTTTGTTACGGTTGCTGTTTCTGTGTTTACGATTCGATATGGTGTTTCTACAAATCCATATTCGTTGATGATGGCAAATGATGATAATGCTGAGATTAGTCCTATGTTTGGTCCTTCTGGTGATTCGATTGGACATAGTCTACCATAGTGGGTGTAGTGTACGTCTCTTACCTCAAATCCTGCTCTTTCTCTAGATAGTCCTCCTGGTCCTAATGCTGATACCCTTCTTTTATGGGTTAGTTCAGATAATGGATTGGTTTGGTCCATGAATTGTGATAATTGTGAACTTCCAAAGAATTCTCTGATTGATGATGTGATTGGCTTGGTGTTGATTAGGGTTTGTGGGGTTACTACGTCTAAGTCTTGTATGGTCATTCTTTCTCTTACTACTCTTTCTAGTCTGGTTAAACCAATTCTAAATTGGTTTTGTAGTAGTTCTCCTACACAACGAATACGTCTATTTCCTAAGTGGTCGATGTCATCTATTTTTCCAATTCCATATTGTAGGGTTAAGATGTAGTTTACAGATGCAATCATGTCTTCTGTTGTGATGTGTTTTGGGATTAATTCATCGATTCTTTCTTCTACTACTTTTTCTAAGTTCTTTTTGTCTGTGGTTTCTAGTATGTTTTGTAGGATGGCATAGTTTACTTTTTCTTTGATTTTTATATTTTTTAGGTTGATGTAGTTATGGATATCGACTGTTCCATTTCCTATGACTCTTACTTTTCTTTCTCCTACTTTGATATCAACCATGTTGATTCCTGCATTTTGAATTTCTTCTGCTATTTCTGGTGTTATTTTTCCTTCTTTTTCTACTAGGACTTCTCCAGTTTCTGGATTGATGACGTCTTGAGCAGAGATTTGGTTTTTGATTCTGACTGCTAAGGCTAGTTTTTCATTGAATTTGTATCTTCCTACTCTTGCTAAGTCATATCTTCGATTGTCAAAGAATAAACCACTAAATAGATTTTTTGCTGCTTCTACCGATGGTAGTTCTCCTGGTCTTAGTTTTTTATAGATTTCGATTAAGGCATCGTCTGCTGTTTTTACGGTGTCTTTTTGTATGGTTGCTATGATTT
The DNA here is from genome assembly GCA_948465625.1 of uncultured Clostridium sp. Taxonomy (GTDB): domain Bacteria; phylum Bacillota; class Clostridia; order TANB77; family CAG-508; genus CAOJXM01. The sequence goes on from CAOJXM010000024.1 coordinate 7,482, forward strand.
TTTCTTCTTCTCCAAATAGGTCTAGTATTTGTTGGTCAGTTACTAAACCTATGGCTCTTAGTAGTGTGGTTACTGGTAGTTTTCTGGTTCTGTCTACTCTTACATAGAATACATCATTGGCATCGGTTTCGTATTCGATCCATGCACCACGTATTGGCATAACGGTTGAGGTAAATATTTTTTTACCGGTTTTGTCATAGTCAGATGCATAGTAACAGCCAGGTGAACGTACTAATTGGCTGACAACAACTCTTTCTGCTCCATTGATGACAAAGGTTCCACTTTCTGTCATTAATGGGAAGTCTCCTAGGTAGATTTCTTGTTCTTTGATTTCTCCTGTTTCTCTATTGATTAGTCTTACTTTTACGTGTAGTCTGGTTGAGTATGTGGTGTCTCTTTCTTTTGCTTCTTCTAATGAGTATTTGGTTTCTTCTTCCATGTAGTAGTCAAAGAATTCTAATACTAGGTTTCCAGAATAGTCGATGATGGGAGATATGTCTTTTAATACTTCTCCTAGACCTTCTTTTACAAACCAATTGTATGAGTCTTTTTGTACTTGGATTAGGTTTGGCATTTCTATGCTGTCTTCAATTTTTGCGAATGTTTTTCTTATGCATTTTTCGTGTTTGATATCTTTTACCAAAAAAATCACCCCTATATTTTTTATTAATTTAAGCAGTTGGTTTATTAATAGATTATGGTAGTTTTTCTATTAATTTATATTTTATAAAGAAGGCCTTCTTAATTTTAAGTTTTTACTCTATTTTTAAGCTTTACTGCTTTTTTAGCTTATGCAATAGGTTCTTTCTTAAAGTTAATTCCTCTCCTTTTTAAATTCTTTTTTGTTAAATTACGATGTTTTTTGAAAAACGGCAATAAAAGGCATGCTGGTAATCTCTCTTTTTTACCAACTTACCTTTTGTTTTTTTGCTTATTTTATCGTTATTTTTAATAACTTTTTAATCGTAACCACCCTTACTATTTTAAGATTGTTTTCGATTTGTTTCGTAATTTAGTTTTATTATTATATCACTACGTATAGTGGCTTGTCAATGGTTTGACAAAAAGTTTTTAGAGTTTCTATTGGGGTAATGTTTTTGGTTGTACATACAAAGAAGCAAAGTTCTATTCTTTGCTTCTTTTGCTTATTTTAAATATAAGATTGGTCGAAATGAAATATTATCTGTAGGATAACTCATCACCACTGCACTTCGATTTGAAGTATGATATCCATTAACGTTAGCTCCTCTAACAACTAAAGGATAACCTGTTGTTGTATTTGATTCTGTTGTCCATTCATTACAATTACTTGCCATATCATGTATATGACATTTTTCATCTCCTCTTGTTCCTGTATTTTTTAATAGTCCAGTAAATGATTGCCTTGAATAATCCGTATCTCCTGAATATTTCTGAATAAATACAATTGCTGTATCCCATGCATAACTGTTCATTAAATCACTAATTGCTCCATAATTTCCATCATACATATTTCGACATGCTGTTGCTGCATTTGCTTGTGTTACATGATTCCACAATCTTCCTTCTTCTGTTGGTGCTTTCGTTGCCTCAATTCCCCCTAAACCTAATGAAGGGTATGGATTGTTAGATACTTTAGAATTTGGTTTCCTATCGGTTCCATAGCTTGCTTCATATCTTGCCATATAATAGCCTTTATGCTTTGTTACACTACTTTTAAACCCATTAATATCTCTTGCTACGGTATTTCCATAGCTCGAACTTGCTAACTCTTGAAACTTGTTTGTTGTAGATATAATAACCCCCGCTTGTGCTGTCGGTGTTCCATTGGTTGCAAAAGTGTATCTATTTAAAGCAACGGTATTTCCATCAACTGCTACCCATACAAATTGGTTGCCTTCTGCATCTTGGATGATTAAGCCATGTTTGTATCCATCACTGCTTCCCCATACAGCACTTCCTTGGTTGACTGGCTTAAATCCTTTTG